>NZ_JAKZKV010000002.1:300000-538124 GCF_022808675.1 Parabacteroides sp. FAFU027 | reverse complement strand
GACCCGACTCATGGTACGGTAGTTGTGAACACAGATGGCACTTATACCTACACCCCGAATGCCAATTACAACGGCCCGGATAGTTTCAGTGTCACGGTAAGTGATGGAAATGGTGGAACCAATACAGTAGTAGTCGATGTCACAGTGACTCCGATCAACGATGCACCGATCGCCTCTGCAACCCCGATCACTACACCGGAAGACACTCCGAAAAATGGAACGGTTACCGCGACAGACGTTGACGGCGATGCACTGACTTTCAGTAAAGCGACCGACCCGACTCATGGAACCGTAGTAGTGAATGCAGATGGAACCTATACCTACATCCCGAATGCCAATTACAATGGCCCTGACAGTTTCAGTGTAACGGTAAGTGATGGTAATGGTGGAACCAATACGGTAGTTGTGAATGTAACTGTTACTCCGGTCAACGATGCACCGGTTGCAACAGCAACACCGGTAATAACATTGGAAGATACTTCTGTTAATGGAACGGTAACAGCGACAGATATTGACGGTGATGTACTTACATTCAGTAAAGCGACCGACCCAACTCATGGAACCATAGTAGTGAATACAGATGGAACCTATACCTACACCCCGAATGCCAATTACAATGGTCCAGACAGTTTCAGTGTAACGGTAAGTGATGGTAATGGCGGAACCAATACGGTAGTTGTGAATGTAACAGTGACTCCGGTCAACGATGCACCGGTTGCAACCGCAACCCCGATCACGACACCGGAAGACACTCCGAAAAATGGAACGGTCACAGCGACAGATATTGACGGTGATGCACTGACTTTCAGTAAAGCGACCGACCCAACTCATGGAACCGTGGTGGTTAATTCCGATGGTACTTATACCTACACCCCGAATGCCAACTACAATGGACCGGATAGTTTCAGTGTAACAGTAAGTGATGGAAATGGTGGAACCAATACAGTAGTAGTCGATGTCACAGTGACTCCGGTCAACGATCCACCAATCGCAACCGCAACCCCAATCACCACACCGGAAGATACTCCAATTAATGGAACGGTTACTGCAACAGACGTTGACGGCGATGCACTGACTTTCAGTAAAGCGACCGACCCGACTCATGGTACGGTAGTTGTGAACACAGATGGCACTTATACCTACACCCCGAATGCCAATTACAACGGCCCGGATAGTTTCAGTGTCACGGTAAGTGATGGAAATGGTGGAACCAATACAGTAGTAGTCGATGTCACAGTGACTCCGATCAACGATGCACCGATCGCCTCTGCAACCCCGATCACTACACCGGAAGACACTCCGAAAAATGGAACGGTTACCGCGACAGACGTTGACGGCGATGCACTGACTTTCAGTAAAGCGACCGACCCAACTCATGGAACCGTAGTTGTAAATGCCGACGGCACTTATACCTACACCCCGAATGCCAATTACAACGGCCCGGATAGTTTCAGTGTCATGGTAAATGATGGCAACGGTGGTACTCATACAGTGGTGGTCAATGTAACGGTGACTCCGGTTAACGATGCTCCTATAGCAACCGCAACCCCGATCACGACACCAGAGGATACCCCGAAAAACGGAGCAGTTACCGCGACAGATATCGACGGCGATGCGCTGACTTTCAGTAAAGCGACCGACCCAACTCATGGAACTGTAGTTGTAAACACAGATGGCACTTATACCTACACCCCGAATGCCAATTACAATGGACCGGATAGTTTCAGTGTAACGGTAAGTGATGGTAATGGTGGTACTCACACGGTAGTGATCGATGTCACCGTGACTCCGGTGAACGATGCTCCGGTAGCGACTGCAACCCCGATCACTACACCGGAAGACACTCCGAAAAATGGAACGGTTACAGCGACAGATATTGACGGTGATGCACTGACCTTCAGTAAAGCGACCGACCCGACCCATGGAACTGTAGTAGTGAACGCAGATGGCACTTATACCTACACCCCGAATGCCAATTACAATGGCCCGGATAGTTTCAGTGTAACGGTAAGTGATGGCAATGGCGGTACCCATACAGTAGTAGTAACGGTAACCGTTACTCCGGTGAACGATGCTCCGGTAGCAACTGCAACCCCAATCACCACACCGGAAGATACTCCGAAAAACGGAACGGTAACCGCGACAGACATAGAAGGCGATGCGCTGACTTTCAGTAAAGCGACCGACCCAACCCATGGAACAGTAGTTGTGAACGCAGATGGTACTTATACCTACACACCGAGCGCTAATTACAATGGACCGGACAGTTTCAGTGTAACAGTAAGTGATGGTAAAGGCGGCACCCATACGGTGGTGGTAACGGTAACAGTGACTCCGGTTAACGATTTGCCGGTTGCCATAACGGATAATGCAAGTACCGATGAAGATACCGCATTGAATGGAAATCTCTCTGTGAATGATACCTTAAGTGGTGACGGTGGTAATGTTTGGGCGAAAGCGACAAACCCTGCTCATGGAACCGTGGTTGTGAATGTCAACGGAACTTACACTTACACTCCAGATGCAAACTACAATGGCCCTGACAGCTTCACTTACACGCTTACCGATGCGAATGGCGACAAGTCAACGGCAACGGTTTCGATTACAGTGAACAGCGTCAATGATTTGCCGGTTGCAGAGGAAGACCGTTTTACAGCCGTTGAAGAAACTGCAATTACAGGCAATTTGTCGACCAATGATACACCGAGTACTGATGGCGGCAATGTTTGGGCGATAAAAGAAGAACCTCAATTCGGTACGGTTGTGATTAACACTGATGGTACATTTACCTATACCCCGAAAGATAAGTTTGTGGGAGATGTTGAATTTACCTATACCATCACGGACGCTAATGGTGATGTTTCCACAGCAACGGTAACGATCACGGTAGCACCGGTCGATGTTTCCATTCCTGAAGGATTTTCTCCCAACTCTGATGGTTTTAATGATCTCTTTGTCATCTCTGGAATTGAAAAATATCCGAACAACAGACTGACGATCTTCAACCGTTGGGGGAACAAGGTCTTTGAAGCGAAAAGCTATGATAACACCTGGAATGGTGAAAATCATTTTGGGATAGCAGTAGGCGGTCGGGATCTTCCAGTAGGAACATACTTCTATATCCTCGATCTTGGAAACGGATCGCCGGTGAAAAAAGGATACATCTATTTGAATCGCTAATTATAAATCTGACCGGAGGGAATTGCCTTCTCTCCGGTCATAAATAATAAGATTATGATATTTATGAAACAAATAATATTTGTCCTTTTGTGGAGCGTTTTGATCTTTCCGGTATTTTCACAACAGGATGCGATGTTCACCCATTACATGTATAATACACTAGAGGTTAACCCTGCTTATGCAGGCAGCCGCGATGCATTGACAGCGACGATGTTGCATCGTTCGCAATGGGTTGGCTTTAAGGGAGCACCGGTTACTCAGACAATAACCCTTCATGCTCCGGTATATGAAGATAAGGTAAACCTGGGACTCTCTGTTATCAATGATAAAATCGGACCAACCAATAATACTTCTATCAATGTAGATTATGCGTTCCGGTTCCAATTGACAGAGGATAGTAAACTGGCTTTAGGATTGAAAGCGGGATTGAATTCTATGTACACTGACCTGGCTAATCTAAAGCTTGACAAACAATTAGACCCCTCATTTCAGGGAAAAGCAAATGGGGAAATGTCACCCAACTTCGGATTTGGTGTGTACTATTCCCGGGATCGCTTTTATGCCGGATTTTCTATTCCGCGTTTGATCGAGTCGAGCTTTAACTTCAGCCAGGGTATTACAGATTACACCATCTCGAAGGAACAACGCCACTATTTCTTCATTGCCGGTGGCATGTACAAACTCTCGGAGAATTTTGATCTGAAACCGACCACCTTTGTAAAAGTAACCAATGGGGCTCCTGTTCAGGCCGATGTCACAGCATCAGTAGTTTATCAGGAAAAGCTGCTTTTGGGAGCGATGTGCCGGACCGGTGATGCCGCCGGTATTTTGGCCGGTCTCGATTTGACGGATCAACTGCATGTGGGATACTCATTTGACTGGTCATTTGTCAATAGTACTACCCGATACAATTATGGAAGTCACGAGATTATGTTGCGGTATGATTTTGTTTTCCCCGGAAAATTCAAGATTCGTTCACCCCGGTATTTCTAAGTTCATTCTCCTAAAATACAGATCCAATGAAGACGAAATTAATTACGACTACACTGCTTCTACTTGTATTTCTGCAGGCTTATGGTGAGAAATTGCCCAAAGAAATCAAAGCGGATGCATATTATAATACCTTTTCATTTCAAAAGGCAATTGACAAATATACGCAGATAGAGAGTCTGGGTACGGAAGGACAACGCCGGTTAGCCGATTGTTATCGCAAAGTGCATAACTATCTGAAGGCGGAAGAGATGTATGCTAAAATTGTGCAATCCCCCGGGGTAACAAAAGAAGATCTCTTCAATTACATTCTGGCTTTGAGGCAAAATGGCAAATACACTGAGGCGAATAAACAGATGGATGAATTTGTCCGGAGTTATCCTGGTGATCAACGATCAATCAGCTATAAGGTAAGCAAAAAGGATTTTGAAAAAATGCTGACCAATCAGGGCTGTTTTACCGTTCGTAACCTCAGTTTTAATGGACCTCAGGTTGATTTTGGACCAGCCTATTTCAATGGAAACATTGTTTTTGCATCCAGTAGAAGCAACAACCGGTTGACCAAAAGACTCTACAACTGGGATGATAATCCCTACCTCAATTTGTTTGTTGCTAAGTTCGATTCGGGACAGTTTGTTCAGCTGAAAAGCTTCGGCAAAAAGCTCAACAAGAAGTGGCACGAGGGCCCCGCTTCATTCAGTAATAAAGGTCGTTTTATGGCCTTCACCCGCGATAATTACAACAACAGAAGTAAAGACGGAAGTGTAAACCTCCAGCTCTATTTCTCTACATTTGGCGGGGAAAAGTGGAGTGCCCCCATCTCTTTCAAACTGAACAGTCCGGAATATTCGATTGGTCATCCCTCATTGACCGAAGACGGCAAAACACTCTATTTTGCCAGTGATATGCCCGGTGGATTCGGTGGTGTTGACTTGTACCGGATTCAACGTTTACCTTCCGGAGAATGGGGTGAGCCCGA
Organism: Parabacteroides sp. FAFU027; assembly: GCF_022808675.1. Lineage (NCBI taxonomy): Bacteria > Pseudomonadati > Bacteroidota > Bacteroidia > Bacteroidales > Tannerellaceae > Parabacteroides > Parabacteroides sp. FAFU027. The sequence continues at coordinate 532,975 of NZ_JAKZKV010000002.1, read as the reverse complement.
AAACCTGGGTAAAGGGATAAATACAGAAGGGGATGAGATGTTTCCATTCTACCATGAGTCAGATCAAACCTTGTTTTTCTCTTCCAATGGTCATGCCGGATTAGGTGGCCTGGATATATTTACAACCCGTTTCGAAAAAGGGAGATGGTCAAAAGTGAAGAACCTGGGTGTGCCGGTTAATGGTAAAGATGACGACTTTGCATTGATTATTGATCCACAGCTAAAGAGTGGTTATTTTTCCTCAAATCGTCAGGAGGGTAAAGGTGATGACGATATATATTCCTTTGCAGTGCTGAAACCGTTCAATGAGAAGTTTAAAGCCGAGTCTCTCCGGTTGTATGTTTTGAATAAACAGAATGGACATCCTATTCAGAATGCAGCAGTTACTTTCTGCGACAACACGCATCAGACTACGGCTGATAATGGTTTAGTCAGTAGAGGTGTTCCGGAAACAGAGTCCTGCGCTGTAAAGGCCGAGGCATTCGGATATAGTGCTTCAGGTAAAAATCTGGATCTTCGGAATGAGGAAGAGAAAGCCGTCCTGACTGATACGCTTTGGCTCGAACTTGACCGAAAGTTCGTTTTACACAATATCAATTATGACTTTGATAAATGGGACATTCTACCCGAATCAGCTGTCGAGCTGGACAAACTGGTTGTTTTAATGAATACGAATCCAGAGATCAAAGTGGAACTGGGCTCACATACCGATAGCCGCGGGTCTGCTGAATATAACCATAAACTGTCACAGCTTCGTGCCGAATCAGTCAAGAAATACCTGGTATCAAAAGGTCTTGACGAAAAACGGATTAAGGCAATCGGTTACGGCGAATCTCAGTTGCTAAACCGTTGTGCCGACGGAGTGGATTGTACTCCTGAAGAACACCGCGAAAATCGTCGTACCGAAGTCTTTATTCCGGGATTAGGAAAAGGCGAGAATGTAAAACAACAAAAGGGTGACTATTCCGATGGTACCCAAAACCACAAAAAAGAATATAGCTCAAAGAAGGTGCATGGATCTATCTTTGATATGAAAGTAAAATAAGACTGTCATTGTCTCTTTCCGGGGGATCGTCTGAATATCTGATTCGGGCGATCCCTTTTTTTGTTCCTGTTTGATCGGTATTTTGCATTGAAAGAAGAATTGGAAGCGGGCATCCGGTAGGGCAATCCGCTTCAACCTTGTTGTGTGTAGTCTGAACAAATTGATATATCCGGACATCCTTACTAATCGCAGTCGGAACAAGTCTCATTCTTAGTAAAATAATAAACCACGTTACCATATCTGATCGAAGAGCAGCCACTACACTGCATATCACTGAATCTTCATAGTGGATTACTTTCGGAACGTTTAGCTATGTTGTCATATTGAGTCACAATCTTATCCGAACGGTCATGACTATTGCTCCAACATAGTACTTTTTTATCCGAACAGTCATGACTATTCAATCTTCAAAGCGCTTTGTAGCTCCAACAGTCATGACTATTGAAACTACGTAGTACCTCGAAGCTCGAACAGTCATGACTATTCGAGCTACAAGCAAGCTTATTACTCCAACAGTCATGACTTTTCGAACTACAAGCAAGCTTGTAGTAGCTACAAGGTGGCTCGAAGTTTCAACAGTCATGACTGTTGTAGCTACAAAGTACTGTGTAGATACTCCAAAGCACTATGTTGTCGCTTCAAGCCGGCTTGTAGTTCGGATAAAGGGGTTTGTAGGCATAATAAAGTGGTTTGTAGGAGTAACAAGCCTCTTTGTCAGGCTAATGATGTGATGTGTAGCCACAACGATGCGGCTTCGGGTTGCGCCAAGTAGCTATGTAGAGATTGGCTTGTTATCCGATTGAATGGCTAATATTTGTTTTGTGATGTTATAGGGAAGCCTTGCGATTTGCTTCTCATGAAGTTTGATTACGGGGCTTGCCGTTAATGACGGATGATGGTTTCTTTGTATTGCCTTGGTATTTAGTCTGGCTTCTGCTGTTTTTGGAAAGGAATTGCTATTTTTGAGGGTGGTTCTGGAAAACAGACTTTGTTTATTACACTGATGGATAGGTCGGAGGCCTTGATTGGTTAGTGAGTAAGGTGGAGCATTTTACCAAACGGCTTACTGCGGTTGCTTTGTGCTTATTGAGGTTATTGATAGGCTAGGGTAAACGAGGTCGGAATATAATACCGCCCCGATGGTAAAAGCAAAACAAAAACAACAACAATACGAATGGAAAAACTAAAAGAGGGAAGAAATAAAATAATCCGAAGCATTTTGGGTGTTTGCGCTTTGATAAATTGTTTGATTTATATCTTGTATTTGGTTGTTATAATGGCAGCATTTTTAAAATCAAATGGATTTTGTAGATTCTTTCTGGGAGATGCTTTTTTGTACATTCATCTGATTCTTGGATTGCCTATTTTAGTCTTATGGTTTTATTCGCTAAAAATCTGGGCAAAATATGATAAGGATATTGAGCATTTTCTTCTTTTGTTTTTCTTTATAGGGTTTTATCCGCCATTTTACTATTTGAGGATGATTAGGAATAACTGGATCTGACTAAAGTGGGGTAATGCTCCATACCAGGCGACTGACAGATAATCCAATATTTCGACTGTGTCTAGCGCCAGTCTTGAGCACAGCGGAGACTTGTGCTGGAAATCAGAACAGTCTTTGACTGCAATATAACCCATCGCCCCGAACGGGGTGCAATCTGAATAACCGTGGGTGGAGCGAACGCCAGTGAGTGGAACCCACGGACATTACTCTACCAAAATAAGCATCCACGCAGTGGGTGAACAAGCCGATAGATTTACCCCTTTCAGGGAAGAACAGAATGCGAAACTTATCTACCGTGGGCTTCACCCACGGTTATTGAGATTTAGCTACTTCGTAGCAGTAGAAGACCCTTATGTTAACCCCGCAAATCCGCTGAAATAAGCTGTTTATCCCAAATGTAACCCCTGAAAACTGCTGTTTCAACCTTCTTATGTTATCAAAATCACCCCATTTCGGAAACATTTTGACGGCTGATTTATCAAATCGAACCGCTATCAGAAACATTTAAATAACCCCTTCGGAGAGATGAGGCTGTACATTTGCCTATGTAAACTTAATCCCATACCGATGAAAAAACTGATGATCTGCGTGGTCGCCTTTATGGCCGTCCTGAATGCGTCTGAAGCGAAGAACTATATTTCTACTCAGAAAGGAATAATTGTAACCCTTAATCCGAAATCGAAAGCTGCTGCAAAGAGCGTGCGCCTGGAAGTGGTGAATGATAATATTGTACACGTGAGTGCGGTACCAGGCAATCAATTTCCTACCGAAAAGAGCCTGATTATCCGTGACGAAGCGGTTATCAAACCTGCTACATTTCAAATCGCTGAAAACGGCAACCTGATTACTTTATCTACCCGTACCTTAAAAGCGCAGGTAAACAGCCTGACCGGCGAGGTGAAATTCTTCGATAAAAACGGTAAGGTGATTCTTCAGGAAAATAAAGGAGGCGGCAAGTCCTTCAAGAGCATCGAAGTGGAAGGTACCAAAGGTTATTCCGTCCGCCAGGTGTTTGAGTCGCCTGCCGATGAAGCCTTCTACGGATTGGGACAGCATCAGGCTGATGAGATCAATTATAAAGGTAAAAACGAAATTCTTTACCAATACAATACGAAGGTTTCGATTCCTTTCGTGGTATCCAATAAGAACTACGGAATCCTGTGGGACAACTACTCGGTGACCAAATTCGGCGATGTCCGTGACTATGCACAACTCAACCAGTTTAAACTATATGACCAGGAGGGAAAAGAGGGTGCGCTAACCGCAACTTATCTGGTGAACTCCGATCCTTCTAAAATCTTCGTGAAACGCCGCGAAGCTACTATCGACTATGAAAACCTCGAAACGGTAAAGAATTTCCCCGCGAAATTCCCTTTCAACAACGCCAAGATCGTGTGGGAAGGTCAAATCGAGCCGTCTGAAACGGGACTTTTCCGCTTTATCACCTATTATGCCGGTTACACCAGGGTCTGGATCAACAATCAGTTGATGATGGACAAATGGCGTACAGCCTGGAATCCCAATTCTGCCAAATTTAATCTTCGCCTGGAAAAAGGTAAGCGCTATCCTGTGAAATTAGAATGGCAGCCCGATGGCGGAGTATCTTATATCAGCCTGAAAGCTCTGAGCCCCGTTTCTGATACAGAGCAACAAAAATTGTCGCTTGCTTCGGAAATGGCTGACCAGATCGACTACTACTTTATCAAAGGAAATAATGCAGATGAGGTAATTGGTGGGATGCGTCGCCTGACCGGTAAAGCGCAGGTGATGCCGAAATGGGCGATGGGCTTCTGGCAAAGCTTCGAGCGTTACAAAACGCAGGACGAACTAGTAAATACCGTGGCCGAATTCCGCAAACGTCACATTCCGTTGGATAACATTGTACAGGACTGGTCTTACTGGAGCGTTGACCAATGGGGTAGCCACGATTTTGACCCCGCCCGTTTTACCGATCCGAAGAAGATGCTGGATGATATCCATGCAATGAATGCCAAGGTGATGATATCAGTTTGGCCGAAGTTCTACTGCAATACAGAACATTATAAAGAGTTTGACGCGAAAGGCTGGATGTATCGCCGTGCCGTGCAGGATAGTGTTCGTGACTGGATAGGTGAGGGCTATATTGGTTCTTTCTATGACGCTTATGCTCCCGGCGCGCGCAAACTCTTCTGGAACCAGATGAACGAACACCTGTTCTCCAAAGGAATTGACGCCTGGTGGATGGATGCTTCCGAACCCGACATCTTGTCGAATGCCAGCATGGAATACCGCAAGCAACTGATGAACCCGACTGCTTTGGGACCTTCTACCAAATATTTCAACACCTATGCATTGATGAATGCAAAGGCAATTTACGAAGGTCAACGCTCGGTCAGTCCTAACCAACGGGTGTTTCTGTTGACCCGTTCCGGATTTGCCGGTTCTCAGGGTTATGCAGCGGCTACCTGGAGTGGTGATATCGGTACTTGTTGGGAAGATATGAAAGCGCAGATTAGCGCGGGAATCAACTTCGCCCTTTCAGGAAATCCTTACTGGACGATGGATATTGGCGGTTTCTCCGTACAGAAACGTTTTGAAAAAGCCCAGGAGGGTAGCGAAGATATGAATGAATGGCGCGAGCTGAATACCCGTTGGTTCCAGTTCGGAACATTTGCTCCGTTATTCCGTGTACATGGACAGACGCCCCGCAGGGAGATGTTCAACATGTCATCTGAATCCAATCCGGCTTATCAGTCCATGCTTTACTATGATAAGTTGCGTTACAAACTGATGCCTTATATCTATAGCCTTGCCGGAAAGGTTTATTTCAACGATTACACCATCATGCGTGGTCTGGCGATGGATTTCGGTAACGATACGAAGGCGTTGAATATCGGTGACCAGTTTATGTTTGGTCCATCATTGCTCGTCAATCCTGTCTATCAGTACAAAGCCCGCGAACGTCAGCTTTACCTGCCGGCCAATACAGGATGGTATGATCTCTATTCAGGAAAATACCAGGCAGGCGGACAATCCATCATCGCAAATGCCCCGTTTGAACGGATGCCTATCTATGTCAAAGCGGGTTCGATCGTTCCTTTTGGCCCGGAGATTGAATACACCTCGCAAAAGCCGGCGGATGTGATTACTTTGTATGTTTACGCAGGAGCTAACGGTTCATTCGAGCTTTACGAAGATCAGGGTGAGAACTATGATTACGAAAAAGGGAAATATGCACTGATTCCATTCAGCTATAACGATAAATCTCGTACGCTCGAAATTGGCCAACGCAAAGGCGAATTTGACGGAATGCTGAAGCAACGCACATTTAATGTGGTATTCGTTGCACCGGACATAGCTACCGGAATTGATGCACAGGAAAATATAACCAAAACAGTAACCTATTCTGGGGAAAAAATAGAGGTGAAGCTTTAAGTGTACTCACTCCTAAATCACCCAGAAGGCTTTCGCAAGAGTGTAAATAGAATTTATACGGCATCATCAGTAGGGACATAATGTTTATATTCTCTTTAGTTCGTTATTAGAAGGGATTTAGAGAGATGTATAAAGTATGATGTATTTTGTCTTGACTGAAATATAATGCAACATAGAAGGGTGTTGTTTGATACAAAACAACACTAATGGAAGGTGTCGATTTAGATACATTTGCGATATGATTTTCATTCCGTCTCCTTTATTGCTGCTTGCAACAAAGAGCAGAACAAAATAGCTGGGTAAGTTTGTTTTATAGCTAAATGTTTTTACTCGCTTTATATGTTAACCCAATTACAAATCAATTAAATCTTAGAACATGAAAAGAAAGATCAAAGAGTTCGTAAATGTAGCGTTCCTGATGGCTTTTCTACTGGCAAGTTGCATACAGGCTATGGCTGCAAATGCGCAAAACAGTAGGAAAATCAAAGGCGTTGTAGTCTCAGCGACAGACGGTCAACCATTGATTGGTGCAACAGTGCTGGTCAAAGGTACAAAAGAAGGTACTATTACCGATTTGGATGGTAAGTTTAATGTTACAGCAGGAGATAATGCCGTTCTGCAGGTCTCTTATGTTGGCTTCATTTCCCAGTCTGTTTCGGTCGGAAATCAATCTTCTCTGAAAATATCTCTGAAAGAATCAGCTAAAACAATAGATGAAGTTGTGGTAGTTGGTTACGGTGTTCAAAAAAAGAAATTGGTGACTGGAGCTACTGTTCAGGTGAAGGGTGAAGATCTTCAGAAGCTGAATACAACTAATGCTTTGCAAGCAATGCAAGGACAAATGGCTGGTGTTAATATCACAACTACATCAGGCCAGCCAGGTGGTGGTATTAAGGTTAACATCCGCGGAGTTGGTACAGTCGGTAATTCAGGTCCGCTCTATGTTGTTGATGGTGTCATAACAGGTGATATCACCTATTTGAATAACTCTGATATTGCTGCTGTAGATGTTTTGAAAGATGCTGCATCTTGCGCTATTTATGGTATAAACGGAGCTAATGGTGTTGTTCTTATCACAACAAAAGGTGGTGATTCTGTAGCTAAGAAAGGAGGTCAGGTTTCGTTCGATGCATACTATGGCATTCAAAATATTGCACGGAAACTTCCATTGTTGAATGCACGGGAATATGCAACCATGCAAAACGAACAGGCAATAAATTCTGGTCTGTCTCCTTACTTTAATCAATCTCAGATTGCAGCATTAGGAAACGGAACCAATTGGTTGGATCAAGTGCTTTCAAAAGATGTTCCTACACAAAACTATAATTTAGCTGCTAATGGTGGCGATGCAAGTTCAAAATACTCTTTAGGTTTATCATATACCCAACAAGGCGGTATCATCGGTGGAACAAAACTGTCGAACTACGAACGCTACAATTTCCGCTCTAATGCCGAACATAAAATGTATGATGGTGCATTGAAGGTGGGTGAGCACATGACTTTCTCATTCAATAATAAGAGCGGCATCAGCGATGGTGGTATTTATAACACTTCATTCAGGAGTGCTTTGACAACTACTCCTCTACTGGCGATGTATGGTCCGGATGGTAAATATCTGGATAGTCGGAAATCTACAGTTTACAATGGAGGTCCATGGCTTAACTCAGAAGCAAATCCATACGCTCTTATGCAATATAACAATCAGAACAATACAAAATCACAAACGTTGGTTGGGGATGTATATGCCGAATTAGAGCCTGTTAAAAATTTGAAGATTAAAAGTACTTTTGGTTTAAACTATAATTCATCTGCTAACCATAGTTATACTCCCGTCTACGATTATTTGTCGATTTATGCCTTTAATAAATATGAAAAGATATTCCAAGGAAGTTCACAAAACTATACCTATAATTGGGACAATACCATAAACTACCTATTTAAAATCAATGAGCATAAATTCGATGTATTAGCTGGTTCTTCTATCAGAAAATCTCAGGGTTCGTGGATGAACGGATCAAATACAGGGACTACACTTTTCGGTGATTTTAATCATGGATATTTAAGTACTTCGCAAATCACTGGCTATTCTCAGAGTGGTTCTATAGTTGAAGATCCACAAGGTGCTACTGAAACAGACCTTCAATATCAAACAAGACTTGCTAATAATAGACAGTTGCTTACGCACGGTATTTCTGCCGGCGGTAACGCTAATGCTTTATATGCACAAGCTTCTTTCTTTGGTCGTGTCAACTATAATTACAAAGAAACATACATGGCTTCTGCAGTTCTTCGTGCTGATGGTTCAACCCATTTTGCCAAAGGACATCAATGGGGTTATTTTCCTTCATTGTCGGCAGGATGGGTAATTAGCAACGAATCGTTTATGGAATCAACCAAAGATGCGATGGATTTCTTGAAATTGCGCGCAAGTTGGGGGTCAAATGGTAACGATGCAATCACCGAATTCAACTATTTATCATTGATGCAATTGGAAAATGCACAGTACAATTTTGGAAATGATAACACCACCTTGACACCAGGAGCTTATCCTAGAACAATCGGGGTTGAAAAAACCAAATGGGAAACATCATACCAAACCAACATAGGTGCGGATGCCAGATTCTTGAACAGTAAATTAAATGTAAGCTTGGATGTTTATAACAAAACAACCAAAGACTGGCTGATAGCTAGACCACTTCCTGCAACGGTTGGTGTCCCTGTTAATCCATTTATCAACGGTGGAGATGTTACCAATAAGGGTGTTGAACTTCAGTTGTCATACAATGATAAGCTTGGAGCCGATTTTGCTTACTCAATCACCGGATCTTATGCGTATAATGTAAATAAAGTGAATAATATACCTAATGCAGAAGGTATTATACATGGTGGAGGCAACAGTTTGTATGTTAATGCTCCGGAGGTTTTTCGCGCTGAAGAAGGTCAACCCATTGGTTATTTCTGGGGTTATAAAACAGCCGGGATATTCCAAAATGAAGCCGAAGTACAATCTTACAAGAGCAATGGTAAAGTATTGCAACCAAGTGCTAGTCCTGGTGATTTGAAATATGTCGATACCAATGGTGATGGTAAAATTACAGCCGATGATAAAGTAAATATCGGCGACCCGAATCCACATCATATTTTTGGTTTCACTGTTGCTTGTAATTATAAGGGCTTTGACTTATCCGTTACAGCCAATGGAGTTGCCGGAAATAAAATTGCACAAGCTTACAGAGACGGTGGTAGCCGTTTTGGCAACTGGACAACAGATATTCTTAGTCGCTGGCACGGTGAAGGTACCTCAAATACAACGCCTCGATTAACGACTGACAATAAGAACTGGAGCGATTTTTCGGATCTATACGTTCACGATGGCAGTTATTTGAGAATTTCGAATGTAACACTTGGTTATGATGTTGCAAAAAACCTTAAATTGAAAAATCTTAGCCAATTCAGATTGTATGTGGCAGCTCAAAATCTGTTTACATTCACTAAATACAGCGGGTTGGATCCAGAAGTTGGACATTCAGAAGGGGATGCCACCGGTGTATATTCCTTTGGACAAGGTATTGACAATGGATCATATCCACGTCCTAGAATATTCTTAGTAGGTGTTAACATTAAATTCTAATCAAGTTAAATATGAAAACATATAAATTGATAACTCTTGCTCTTGGAGCAATGATTTCGCTCAATTCGTGTAGTGATTTTCTGACTACACAGATCACAGATCCCAAGAAAGACATTACAACGTATTATAAGACTCCAGACGATGCGCTTACTGCGCTAACAGGCTGCTATAACGGATTAGACCTGGTTTACAATTCTGGAGTTGCATTTCCGGTTGGTTCAGAAGTATTCTCCGATAACTGTTTTGGCGCTACCGGCGCTACAGATGGTCCTGGTTATCAAATGATAGACGAATTTAACAAAACTGTTTCGCCTTCAGACATCTCTATGTTTAATGATTCGTGGAAAGCTTACTATCAGGCGATTTATCGTTGCAATGTGTTGATTAACCAAGTCGATGGTGCAAAAGGCGACAGTTCGATAACTTTTGTTAATCAAATAAAGGCGGAAGCTAAATTTATACGTGCGTACTTATATTTTGATATGGTTCGTCTTTGGGGAAACATTCCTTTGGTAATTACTCCAACAGTTGAAAACGTTCCTCAGGCTGTACCGGCCGATGTTTATGCTCAAATTATGAGCGACTTGCGTTATGCTGCAGATATTTTAAAAGCGGCTCCATACAATAGTGTTGCAAGTGGCAGGGTAACCAAATGGGCAGCCGAATCGTTGCTGGCACGTGTTTATTTGTTCTATGATGGATATTATGGTAGTGGAAATCAACAAACAACCATTGGTGGAGAAACTGCTGCAACTGCATTAGCTGCTGTAGAAGATGTGATTGCTCACAGCGGTCATTCATTAGTTCCCGATTTCAACACTTTATGGCCTGCTGCTTCAGCTGCAAAAAATGTTACTTATGTCGGTGAAGCCAATCCTGAAATTGTATTTTCAATCAAATATTCTTCCACTGATAACTGGAGTAATGGTACCGGTAACCACTGGTTGGTAATGGAGGGTATTCGCACACAATCTGTTTACCCTTATCAGTATGGTTGGGGTGCTTGCACAGTTGATCCGAAATTGTATAATTCATTTACATCAGGAGATTCCCGTCAATTTGCTTCAATAATTGCAATAGCCGAAGAAAGTTTGGCTTTCACTAATCAAAAAGACCAAAAGGAATATACCGGTTATTATTTGAAGAAATACAGTTCTTTATGTGATAAAAATGGCAATTCTCTTCTCACTAATTTTCAGACGGGTCCATCTCAGGATTATTTTGTCATCCGTTATTCCGATGTATTGTTAATGGCTGCTGAATTGGGAAGTCCAAAAAAACAAGATTATCTTGATGCGGTTCGCACGCGTGCGGGATTAACATCTGTTGCTGTTTCAAAAGCGGCTATTCTGGATGAACGTAGACATGAATTTATAGGAGAAGGTATTCGCTATTGGGATTTGTTACGTCAAGGACTAGAAACTGCTGCTACAACGATTGCAAACAATACAACGGTTTCAATATTCCACAACGGAGGTACACCACCTACAGCAGAACAATTTAAAGCTCAAATTATAGCTACAAAAGGTCTGCAACAAATTCCGGACGAACAGATTACTCTTTCGAGTGGAACTCTGAAACAAAATGAAGGTTGGTGATAATTGTTAATCATTAAAAATAAATTGTATGAAAAATATATTTAGAATATTGTATTCTTTATTGGGAGTGATACTTCTGTTCTCAGCTTGTACTCCCGACACTTATGACCTTGGAGCACTTGCGAACAAAAGTGATTTAAAGTTTACCGTAACAAAAGATGCTACAAATCCAAATAAGTTTATCCTGAAAAGTCTAACTCCTAATGCACAGCCATATTGGGTAACTCCTGTAGGAACATCTCTAAGAATGAATGACACAATTGTTATTCCATTTCCAGGAAAAGACACTATTTTTTACAGTGTGGAATCCCCGGGTGGAATTGTTACAGCAGAGCCTTATACTTTCGAAGTTACAACCATTGACGAGGCTTATGTAAGCGGACAAATGTGGACTGATCTCACCGGCGGGATTAACAAATCTAAAACATGGGTGTTGGACATTGATGCAAATGCAGTAAGTAAAGGCTTTGCTGGTCCTTTCTACTTTGGTGGAACAGGCTGGGAATGGGATCCTGCCTTCAAGGATATTCCATGGGCTGGGGTCTCTGCCGGCGATTATGGAACTATGACTTTTGATTTGAAAGGGAATGCGAACTTTACAGCTGATAATAAAATGTTCCCAGACTTGTCTGGAACCGGTAAGTTTATGTTATTCCCTGGGTCAAAAGAGTTGATAACTTACGGAGCTCAGGTTCTGCATGATAAAGCTCAGGGTGGGCAAGTCGCAAACTGGTTTGCAAGAATGACCATCAAAACCCTTGATGCCGACCATATGCAGCTTATTGCAAAGAAAGATCCTAATAATTGGCTGGTATATAATTATATCTCTAAAGATTATTACGATTCTCATTAATTATAGATATTAGTTTTGAATTCTTTATGAGGCTGATTGTCCTGCTTCGGTAGTTTCAATCAGCCTCTTACTCATTTTAATCATAGGTATGATCTTTTATTGAAATAGTCAGCCGCTTAGCTTTTTTCCCAGGCCCATTATATAAACACGCATTTAACCACTAATTCAATTAATATATACTCAGAAAACATGAATTTACACCGTTATTTTTTAGTTGCAGTAGCCCTGTTGGCAATGACTCCGGCTTTTGCTCAAAGTAAAAAGAATAAAAAAAGGGGAGTTCCAGATAGGGTGATTAATGTTGATTATAGTGCCGAAAAAGGGCCTATGAATACTATGTTTAAGCAATGTGTCGGAGCCGGCAGAGCAAACGAAGGGCTTCGGGCCGACTGGCAGCAGCAACTGGCCTATGTAAAGAAAGCGTGTGATTTTAAATACATCCGTATGCACGGCCTGTTGACCGATGATATGGCAGTTTACAAGGAGGACAGCAAGGGGAATCCGGAATATAATTTCCAGTATGTCGATGTTTTATACGATTACCTGCTGAGCATCGGCATCAAACCATTTGTGGAGTTAGGATTTATGCCTTCAGCACTGGCGAGCGGTAATCAAACGATTTTCTGGTGGAAAGGAAATGTTACTCCTCCAAAAGATTACAAAAAATGGGAAGAACTGATACGGGCTTTAACACAACATTTTACAGAACGTTACGGCGCAGAGGAGGTAAAGACCTGGTATTTTGAAGTGTGGAACGAACCTAACCTTTCGCCAGGATTCTGGACTGGGACACAAGAGGAGTATTTTAAACTATACAAGTATTCGGCTCAGGCTATCAAAAGCGTAAATCCGGAGTATAAAGTGGGCGGACCCGGAACGGCAGGTGCTGCATGGGAGAGTGAAATGATAGCATATTGTACTAAAAACAATGTGCCAATCGACTTTATCAGCACTCATTCGTATGGAGTGAGCCAGGGATTTCTTGATGAATATGGCAATAGTGGCACAGTGTTGAGCAAAGACCCTATGAGTGTGAGTGGCGATGTGCTTCAATCGCGCAAAGAGATTGCCTCTTCGACAAAGCCGAATCTGGAATTGCATTACACCGAGTGGAGCTCGTCTTATACTCCAGCTGATCCTTTACACGATAGCTATCATGAAGCGGCTTATATTTTAGAGAAAGTAAAACAGGTTGGCAATGCAGCCAATTCAATGTCGTACTGGGTTTTCACCGATATTTTTGAAGAGCCGGGGCCACGATTTACTCCTTTCCATGGGGGATTTGGATTGCTCAATACTCAAGGTATTGCAAAACCGGCTTTTTATGCTTACCAGTTTATGAATAAACTTGGAAAATCGGAGCTGAAAAACACCGATACACGTTCGTGGGCAAGCAAAAATGACAATGGGGGTATTCAACTGTTGTTTTGGGATTTCACTTATACCCTTCCTGACTCTACTAATAATCAGGTTTACTACATACGTGATTTACCGGCTAAAGAGAAGGGTAAGGTGAAGGTAAATATGACCAACCTTCCGGAAGGAACCTATACGCTGGAGATTTTCAAAGTGGGATATCGCTCTAATGATGCCTATACCACCTATCTCGATATGGGGCGGCCAAAGCAGCTCTCCAGACAGCAGGTAGAAGAGATAAAGAAGAAAAATAACGGAGATGCGGTTGAGACTGAAATAATTCATATCAAGGCCGGAACTCCATTCTCTAAAGAAATAAATATGCGGGAAAACGATGTTTTCCTGCTAAACCTTACTAAGCGATAAATTCCTTTTGAACATATAGAATTTGATGGTGAAAAAGTGGTGAAAGGTCTCAAAAACCTTTTGGGTACATACATTTAAGGTTAACAAGATCAATCAGGAAAGAAGTTGTTGTGAAACAACTTCTTTTTACTCTTAACCAAAGGAAAAATCAATCCAAACAATATACAATGAGAAAGATTTGTTTACTGGCATTATCCCTGGTGACCACGTTGCTTTCGTGTGCATCGTCGCAGCCCAGGGAAATTCTCAATTTTGATTCAAACTGGAAATTTTGTCTTGGTGAATCCAAAGAGGCTTCCCGAAATGATTATAATGACACCGGTTGGCGAACACTTGATTTGCCACATGATTGGAGCATCGAGGGAAAGTTTGATGAAAAGAATCCTGCCACTCCCGGTGGTGGTGCTTTACCCGGTGGTATCGGTTGGTATCGCAAGAGCTTTGTAATGCCGGTATCGGCTAAAGGGAAATCGGTTTTTATCGATTTTGACGGAGTTTATCGCAACAGTGAAGTGTGGATAAACGGCAATTATCTGGGTAAACGTCCCAACGGCTACATTTCATTCCGCTATGAGCTGACTCCTTATCTCAATTTTGGCAAAAAGAAAAATGTGATTGCCGTTCGGGTGGATAATTCTGACCAGCCTAATTCACGTTGGTACTCCGGATCGGGTATTTACCGCAATGTTTGGCTTACAATAGCCAATCGTGTTCAGGTGAAGCAATGGGGAACTCATATCGAAACCGAAATCAAGGGAAATAAAGCGGATATAAAAGTCACTACTACACTTACAAATACAACCAACGACAATGTGGATCTGATCTTGAGAAATAGTGTCGTAAATCCATCCGGTAGAAAAGTTGCTGTTTCGGAAACTCCCTTTACCATGAAAGCCAACGATGAAACCGGAATAACACAAAGCCTTATTGTTGCTTCACCCTCGCTTTGGTCGATTGAATCACCGGGATTGTACAAAATGGTGACGGAAATAGTCTCTAAAGGGAAGTCGATTGATCGCTATGAAACCTCTTTTGGTATCCGTACAATTGAGTTTGATTTGAACAAAGGCTTTTTCCTGAATGGAAAATTAGTGAAGATTAAAGGAGTTTGCAATCACCACGATCTCGGTTGCCTGGGTGCAGCCCTCAATACACGGGCCTTGCAACGTCAGCTGGAGATCCTGAAAGAGATGGGGTGTAACGCCATTCGCACATCGCATAATCCACCGGCACCGGAGTTGCTGGATCTCTGTGACCGTATGGGGTTTCTGGTAATGGATGAAGCCTTTGATATGTGGTTGAAAAAGAAAACCCCTTACGATTACAGCCAATATTTTAAGCAGTGGCATGTCCGGGACCTGACCGATCAGGTCATGCGTGACCGCAATCACCCGTCTGTCATAGTCTGGAGTGTGGGAAATGAAATACTGGAACAGTTTGGCGAGGCAAAAGGCGATACAAGTGGAGTTGATATTTCGCGCGAACTGGTAGGCATTGTGAAAAATCTGGACTCCACTCGTCCCATCGTGACGGCAAACAATAATCCCGATCCATCCAGTAACCTGATTAAGTCAGGCGCTTTCGATATGATCGGCTATAACTATGAGCATAAGAGGTGGCCCGACTTTCAGAAAACTCATCCGGGCAAGAAGTTTATCGTGACCGAATCGACATCGGCTCTGGCTACCCGTGGCTGGTACGAAATGAATTCCGATAGTGTGCGTAACTGGCCTGTAAGATGGGATTTACCGTTCGATACCGAACACCATTCCTGCTCATCATATGACAACTGGTGTGCACCGTGGGGTTCTACTCACGAAACCAGCTGGAAGCTCGTGAAGAAGTTGGATTATATTTCCGGTTTCTTTGTCTGGACAGGCTTTGATTACATCGGTGAACCTACTCCTTACGGTTGGCCGGCGCGTAGCTCTTACTTTGGAATCATTGACCTGGCTGGTTTTCCGAAAGATGTCTATTACATGTATCAGAGTGAATGGACTGAAAAACCGGTTTTGCATATTTTCCCTCATTGGAACTGGCAGCCGGGACAAACCGTGGATATCATGGCATACTACAATAAAGCCGATGAAGTTGAACTCTTCCTGAATGGAAAATCACTGGGCACCAAGCGTAAACAAGGGGAGGACCTGCACGTAATGTGGCGTGTGCCGTTTGAATCGGGCACCCTGAAGGCTGTTTCGCGTAAAGCAGGGCAGATTGTTCTGACTAAAGAGATAAGAACGGCGGGTAAACCGGATAGAATCGAACTCATCGCTGATCGTAATGCAATTAAGGCCGATGGCAAAGATCTCTCTTTTGTTACGGTGAATATCCTCGATGCAAAGGGTAATCTGGTTCCGTATGCAGAGAATCAGGTGAAATTCACCCTGAATGGAAATGGCATTATAGCGGGAGTCGATAACGGTTCCCCAATCAGTCACGAACCGTTTAAAGCCAGCGAACGAAAAGCCTTCTACGGTAAATGTCTGGTGGTCGTTCAATCCTGTAAAAACAGAGGTAAAATCAATCTTAAAGCAGAAGCAGAGGGTTTGCAGGCTGCAGAAATCAGCATTACCACAAAATAAAACCAAAGCGAAACCTATACCCAAACCTCCAAGGTTTTTATAACCTTGGAGGTTTAATGGAGCGAATTTGCCTCTTTGCGTTCAATAAACTCACATCATTATGAATAAAACACTGCTAACACTACTAACTACTATGCTGATAGGTGGATCGGCTCTCAAAGCCGAAACGCCCTATCTGCTGAACGAACCCGTCGATATCAGTTCTGATTTCCGGGATTTTACAAACGTCTATTTCAATGCTGACAGTCTATCAACGTTTGATGGAGCCAATGCAAGCGGTAAGCTGAAATTTAAGCGTTTCGTGTATCACACTCGTACAGCTTTTAATAATACGCTGGCTGTACAGCGTCCGTTCAAAACGATCGAATTTCCGGAAAATGTTTATCCTGTGGATCCGGAGCTCCCGTTTAAGATCGAGTTTGTGTCACCAAGATCATTTCGTATTCGTTTAGAGACAACTTCGGCTCCGAAACCGGCTCAGGATCCTTCTCTGATGTTGGTAAAAGAACCCACCCGGGATCAATCGTGGAAATATAGCCGTACCAAAACCGGTTACCGTTATCAGAGTGCCTACGGTGCGATTGAGATCAGTGAATATCCGTGGCGCATCTCCATCTACGATGCTAATGGTAAGTTGCTGACCAAGACCCGTCACTATTCTGAGAACGAAGAGACTTACCATCCCAATACTCCCTTCTCTTTTGTGCGTCGCGCTTCAGATTATTCTCAGAGTGTAGCAGCCGTGTTTTCCCTGCAACCTGGAGAAAAGATCTTCGGATGTGGAGAATCATTTACCCGAATGGACAAAAGAGGCCAAAAAGTTACGCTTTGGACGGATGATGCCAACGGTACAGAAAATGCCACCCAATACAAGCCGATCCCGTTCTTCATGAGTAACCGCGGTTACGGAATGTTTATGCACACCACTTCGCCCATTACCTGCGATTTCGGAGCCTCTTTTCTCGAATCAACCGATCTGATGATTGGAGATGATCAGTTGGATTTGTTTGTGTTCCTCGGACAGCCGAAAGAGATTCTGGATGAGTACACCAATATTACCGGCAAGTCACCGATGCCACCACTCTGGTCATTCGGATTGTGGATGAGCCGAATTACCTACTTCTCGCAGAAAGAGGGTTACGATGTGGCAGCTAAATTGCGTGAAAACAAAATTCCTTCAGATGTGATCCACTTTGATACCGGTTGGTTTGAAAATGATTGGCAGTGCGATTATGATTTTGCACCCTCTCGTTTTTCCGATCCGAAGAAGATGATTACAGATCTGAAGAAACAGGGATTCCACATTTCTTTGTGGCAATTGCCCTATTTCATTCCGAAGAATAAGTATTTCAAAGAAATAGTAGAGAAAGGTCTTTGTGTGAAAAACGATAAAGGCACCACACCGTATGAAGATGCTATTCTCGACTTTTCCAATCCGGCTACCCGTGAGTGGTATCAGGCTAAAATAGCCAAATTGCTGGAGATGGGAGTAGGAGCGATCAAAGTCGATTTTGGCGAAGCGGCACCCAATAAAGGACTCTTTGCGTCCGGCAAGACAGGTTTCTACGAACACAACTACTATCCGCTCAGGTATAACAAGACGGTAGCTGAAGTAACACAAAAAGTATCGGGTGAACACATCATCTGGGCACGCAGCGCGTGGGCCGGAAGTCAGCGGTACCCTGTACACTGGGGTGGTGATGCTTCGAATACTGACGGAGCCATGCTTTCCACCCTGCATGGCGGTTTGTCGCTCGGTTTGTCCGGATTCTCTTTCTGGAGCCACGATATAGGTGGATTTGTATTGCAAACTCCTGAAGAGCTCTATCGCAGATGGTTGCCTTTCGGTATGCTGACCTCTCATTCGCGTACGCACGGCACTCCTCCGAAAGAACCGTGGCTCTATAATCCGGAATTTACCGATGCCTTCCGTAAAAGTGTAAACCTGAAATACCGCCTGATGCCTTATGTATATGCACAGGCTAAAGACTGCTCAGAGCGTGGATTACCGATGTTACGGGCTCTGTTTGTCGAGTTTCCCGATGATCCGGGAGCCTGGCAAGTAGAAGATCAGTATATGTTTGGTTCAGACATTCTGGTAGCACCTCTTTTTGAGAAAAACAGTACCGGTCGCAATCTCTATTTACCTAAAGGAAAATGGGTCGATTACCAGACCGGAAAACAATACGAGAGTGGCTGGCAGTCGATTGAAGCGGGCGAAATTCCTGTAGTTATGCTGGTGCGAGACGGAGCCGTATTGCCGCACATTGCGTTGGCACAATCTACTGCCGATATGGACTGGTCTAAGCTCGAGTTGGTTACATACGGTTCAGGCAATGGAATGGCTAAGGTTTGCCTGCCATCGGAGAATATATTGAAAACTGTCACCCTTTCAGGTAAAACAGTTACAGCCAATCCTTTTGGCAATAAAGTAACGTTTACCGTAAAATGAGATAAGTAGCCGGAAACATCCGGTGATTAATGATAAATTTATGAAACGAGCATTTGTTTGCATACTCGGGCTCTTTGTGTCAGCAGTGACTTTCGCACAGCGGCAATATCCGTTTCAGAATCCGGCGCTGGATGATGAGAAGCGTATTGACAATGTGATTGCGCAACTGACGATCGATGAAAAGATAAATTGTCTAAGCACCAGCTTTTCTATTCCCCGTCTGGGTATTCGGGGCAGTGGGAACAGTGAAGGGTTGCACGGTTTGTCACAGGGAGGACCGGGATTTAATAATGGACCGAAGACTCCCACTACACAGTTTCCTCAGGCTATTGGATTGGCACAGACATGGGATGAAGCATTAGTGAAACGCGTAGCTGCCCAGCAGGCCTACGAAGCCCGTTACATCTACCAGAGTCCGAAATATTACCGGGCCGGTCTGGTCGTTTGGGGACCCAATGCCGATATGGGGCGTGATCCCCGCTGGGGGCGTACAGAGGAGTGCTACGGAGAAGACCCGTTTCTCACTTCGCGCTTGGTTACTGCTTTCGTGCAGGGTATGCAAGGTGATAATCCCCGCTACTGGATGGCTGCCTCGCTGATGAAACATTTTCTATCCAACAGCAACGAAAACGGACGCACATTCACGTCGTCCGATTACGATGAAACTCTCTTTCGGGAATACTATTCGTACCCTTTCTATAAAGGTGTTACCCGGGGAGGTTCACGGGCATTCATGGCAGCCTACAATTCCTACAACGGAATTCCCTGTGCAGTTAATCCCGTTTTGAAAAACATAACTATCCGTGAATGGGGACAAAACGGCATCATCGCTACAGATGGAGGGGCATTTAAAATGCTGGTCACTGATCATCACTATTATAAGACATTGCAAGAGGCTGCTGCCGGATGTATTCATGCAGGCATCAACATGTTTCTTGATGATTATAAGGAGGCGGTAAGAGGTGCATTGCGTCAACATCTTCTCTCGGAAAATGACCTGGATAGTGTAATCCGTGGCCGGTTCCGGGTGTTGATACGTTTAGGATTGCTCGATGATCATTCGCCATACAGCAGTATTGGTGTAAAGGATACTATTGCTCCGTGGACAAAAGCCGATACCAAGGCTTTGGTGCGAAAAGTAACGTCCGAATCGGTCGTCTTGCTGAAAAACGAGCAGGAACTTCTGCCGTTGGACAAGCAAAGAATCCGTTCGATTGCTTTGATCGGGCCTTACGCCGATAAAGTGTTGCAGGATTGGTACGGTGGAGAGCATTCGTATCAGGTTTCGATCTTACAAGGGCTGAAAAATGCCCTGGGAAATCAGGTGAAAATCACCTTTGTAAAAAGTAATAAGATCGATTCGGCGGTGATTGCAGCCCGCAACAGCGATGTGGCAATTGTCTGTATTGGCAATCATCCTACCGGAAATGCCGGATGGGAGCAGGCGCCTGTAGCGAGTGACGGAAAAGAGGCCGTTGATCGTTCAGCTCTGACTCTGGAGCAGGAAGATCTGGCTAAAGTAGTTTTTCAGAGCAATCCGAAAACCATCCTGTTACTGACCAGCAGTTTTCCATTTGCAATAAACTGGTCTCAGGAACATTTGCCCGCTATCCTACAGGTGACGCATGGTAGTCAGGAGATGGGGAACGGTGTGGCAGATGTTCTGTTTGGTGATGTTAATCCGGCCGGACGATTGGTACATACCTGGCCCAAATCCATTGAGGATTTGCCTGCAATGATGGATTATGACATCCGCCACGGCCGAACCTACATGTACAGTCAAAAAACGCCGCTTTATCCGTTCGGATTCGGACTGAGTTACACCACATTTAGCTACTCCAATCTGAGATTAAGTAAGCAAAGCGTTGGCAATAACGATAGACTGACTGTTTCACTCGATATTACCAACACCGGTAAACGGGATGGTGACGAAGTTGTTCAGATTTATGTCAAAGGCAGCGATGGCGTCAGACGACTAAAAGGATTCAAACGGGTAAATATGACAAGTGGTAAAACAAAAACAGTTTCCATCGAATTAAACGGTGAAGATTTAATGCGATGGAGTTCGGAATCAGGACAGTTTATTCTGCCCAAGGAAAACCCGGAGATAGAAGCGGGTGCTTCGTCAGCTGATATTCGCCTAAGGGGATTCATTCAAATTGAATAGATAGAAAAAAAATCGGTTACCTCCAAGAAATCGCTATTCGTTTGATTTTTGAGGGCTAATAATATTACTGATAACATTCGGTGTAGCGATTAAATACATATCGTATAGATGAGATTCCCGAATATCAGTACTTTTGAAAACGGAAATAATATATAAAATCAATATCATTCAAACATGAAAAAACAACTCTTGAAACTGGTTGCTCTGGCTTTATTGACCATTGGGACAACTCAGGCTCAAAAAGCTTTGACTAAAGAAGATGTGCAGGAGCAAAAGATTCAGTCCTTAATTAAAAAAATGACCATACAGGAGAAAGTAGGGTTATTACATGCCAATTCTAAATTCTACGTATCCGGAGTAAAACGTTTGGGGATCCCCGAATGGGCTTTATCCGATGGCCCTCATGGAGTACGTGCGGAGATTAACCGTCACGACTGGGCTTATGCCGGCTGGACCAATGATTCATCCACCTGTTTCCCTCCGGGGACTGCTCTGGCTGCGAGTTGGAATCCTAAACTGGCTTATGAACGCGGTATAGTGCTTGGAGAAGAGGCTCGTTTCCGTAAAAAAGATGTATTGCTCGGACCTGGTGTCAATATCATCCGTTCTCCGTTGTGCGGTCGTAACTTCGAGTACATGAGCGAAGACCCTGTTTTGATTTCTGCCATGGCTGTTCCTTACATCAAAGCCCTGCAATCAAAAGACGTTGCCGCAAGTGTAAAACACTGGCTGGCCAACAATCAGGAAGATCACCGCACCAGCGTGGATGTGACCATGAGCGAGCGAGCTTTGCGTGAAATCTATTTACCCGGTTTCAAAGCGGCAATTATCGAAGGCGGTTCATATACTGTTATGGGTGCTTACAACAAATTTCGTGGCGATTGGTGTACTGAAAACAGTTACCTTGACCGAGATATTCTGCGCAAAGAATTCGGATTTAAAGGTGTACTGATGACGGATTGGGATGCTGCTCACAGTACTGTTAAAGCTGCATTGGCCGGCCTTGATCTCGAAATGGGTACCGAGAAAAAAGACTACAACGAGTGGTATTTTGCCAATCCGTTGATCAAAGCGGTACAGGAGGGTAAAGTTCCGATATCTGTTGTTGATGAGAAAGTGGCCAATGTACTCCGTATTATGATGAAGACAAAAATGCTGGGCGATAAATCCCGCGTAAAAGGAGCAATCAATACACCTGCTCATCAGAAAGCAGCATACAATTCAGCAGCCGAAGCGGCAGTATTGCTTCAGAACAACGGCCACTTACTTCCGTTAGACTTTTCAAAGCTGAAATCTGTCGCAGTAATCGGTGACAATGCTACCCGCAAACATTGTGGTGGTGGTCTGAGTTCAGAAATCAAGACGCTCTACGAAGTAACTCCGCTCGAAGCGATGCAGAAGAAATTCGGCAAAAACGTAACCATCAACTACGCGTTGGGTTATGAGAAACAATCATCTTTCAAGGAAGGAAGTAACGCCGGTCAGTCAAATACCGATAAAGTGGACTGGAAACTGATCGATGAAGCAGTAGCAGCAGCTAAAAAATCAGATGTAGCAATTATTTTCGGTGGATTAAACCACGATTTCGATACCGAGTCGTTTGATAAACAGCACATGAGATTGCCTTACGGACAAGAGACTTTGATTCGTGAAGTGACGAAAGCCAATCCAAATACTGTGGTGGTGATTATTGCCGGTTCTCCGCTTGAGTTGGGTGGTATCACGAGTCGTGTTCCGTCCATTCTTTGGGCATGGTACGGTGGCATGGAAGCCGGTAATGCGGTTGCCGATGTACTTAGCGGAAAGGTAAACCCTTCCGGTAAAATGCCGTTTACTCTGCCGGTATCGTTACAGCAATCACCCGCTCATGCTCTGGGTAATTTCCCGGGAAGAGATTTGAATGTTAACTACGAAGAAGGTATTCTGGTTGGTTACCGTTGGTTTGATACAAAGAAAATAGCTCCTCAGTTCCCATTCGGATACGGTCTTTCCTATACCAACTTTGAACTGGGCGCTCTTTCTTCTGACAAAGCGACTTACGGAAAAGAGGATGTAATCAAAGTGAAGTTTACAGTTAAAAATACAGGTTCCCGTTACGGTGCTGAGGTGCCTCAGTTATATGTAAGTGACCCGGTTTGTTCTGTGATGCGTCCGGCTAAAGAGCTTAAAGCCTTCGATAAGGTATTCCTGCAACCGGGTGAATCAAAAACGGTTGAATTGAACGTAAAAGTTTCTGATTTGGCATTCTATGATGAAGCCCAGAAAGGTTTGAACGTAGAGGCTGGAGACTTTATCCTGCAACTGGGTAATTCTTCCGGAAATATTTCACAGACATTGAAAATTGCAGTTAAGTAAATCATAACAGATAAAGCCGGATTTAGAAAGTCCGGCTTTTTTTACCTTCATCACAAAGCTTATTTTACTCAATGGGATGGAGATTTGAAGGAACGTCTGGAATACCAATAAGACACATTCTTTATTATTCCTCAGAATATCGTCAAGCGGTGAAAATACGATTACCATTCGTATGGCGATGTTGTGTGGTGAAGGATTCAATCCTCCGGCAGAAGATATTGACCTGACGAATGGATAGGAGAAGGTCTCGTTGACAGGGGAGTGGCGGTATAAGAAAGGTCTGGTACCTACTTTGCCGGAAATACAGAACTATCATTACTATCCTGCTGTTCTTTATAATGTGATAATTCATTCGATAATCCCTTTTGGAATCCAGAAGTTTTATTGGACAAATACGAAATAGAGGGTAAAGAGCTGATTTTAAACTCGCCGATGGTTTTTTACATCCCGTTGCGGTTCGGTGTGTCGGGTCAGATAATCCGGTCTGCAAACTGGGCAATTCCGAAGGATTGCCTGCTATTCCCTTCAGATTGAATAATTGGAAGTTGAAGACGTAGAAATAAAATATGTACTAACCTTAGCGATATGCAAAAAGTCTCTGTTATTCTACTTTTCATTTTTGCAGTAACAGGTATTATGCCCATGAATGCTCAGTATGAAATGGCACCAAAGATGGCCTGGTGGTACAATGCCCGTTTCGGGATGTTTATCCACTTCGGTAGTTATTCCTGTTTGGGGCATGGCGAATGGGCTTTCAGCAAAGAAAAATGGACGAAAGAGGATTACCAACAGCAGGTTTCTGCCCGGTTTAATCCGGAGAAGTTTGATGCAAATGAGATTGTTCGTCTGGCAAAGAGTGCAGGGATGAAATACATTGTCATCACGGCAAAACACCACGAAGGATTCAGCATGTGGGATACCCGGGTGGAGAGCTTCAGGGATGTTTCCGGGACAAAAATATACAGCCTGCCCTCCTTTACGTCGTTCGGAAAAAGGGATATCCTGATGGAGCTGAAGAATGCTTGTGAAGCGAACGGAATCAGTTTTTGTCTTTATTACTCGATTCTCGACTGGGGACATCCTTCGCAGGAGATCAGCCGCATAAACGGAGTTGCTTTTTCGACCATGAAATCGGAAGAGGCCCGTACGGACTATATCCGCGATATGAAGGCGCAACTCAAAGAGCTGATTGACCGCTATCATCCCGCGGTGTTTTGGTTTGATGGCGACTGGACATATAAAGCCGATCATTATACCCCTGAACGTTGGTGGACGAAAGTGGATGGAATGGATCTTTACAACTATCTGGTCAGGCTTGCTCCGGATATGATTGTCAATGAGCGTGTGTGTCGTGGTTTTGGTTTGGGTGACTTTGAATGTCCCGAGCGGGAAGTGCCTGGATCACCGTTGGGTCGTCCGTGGGAGACCTGTCAAACCATGAACCGATCCTGGGGTTATAATGCAAAGGATCATAACTACAAATCGGCCAGGATGCTGATTCGGGAATTGGTTAAGGTGGTTTCCCGTGATGGTAACTATCTGCTCAATATCGGGCCTAAAGGAGACGGTACCATCCCGGAGCAATCGTCCGCGATTTTACAGGATATTGGTGAATGGATGACTGTTTACGGTGAAAGTCTTTGCGGAGCTACCCGGAGTCCGTTTCTGACCGAACCTAAATGGGGCATTTATACTAAAAAGGAGGGAAGGCTCTTTGCCCATCTCTTTGTCTGGCCTGCAAATGGAGTGCTTATGGTTCCTACTCTGACCAATTCAATTCAAAAGGTCTACCTGATGAATGATCAGCAAAACATACTGGATTACTCCGTTAAAAACGGGCAAATCAGAATCTCCTTGCCTAAAAAGGCACCGAATAAGATTAATTCGGTGGTGGTGATTGAAGTTATCGGATTGCCGAAGGTGAAAACGAAGTAGGATGAAGATCGTCCCAACACGGACGGAGTCTGTCCTAAGTAGGACGAACCTTGTCCTACTTAGGATACCCTCCGTCCCAACTGGAACAACATTCGTCCCAGTTAGGACAAGACCTGTCCCAAGTAGGACAGAAGCTGTCCCAGTTGGGACAAAGGTCGTCCGACTTGGGATGACCTTTGTCCGGGATGTATTACTTATACCAGAATATTGTTTTGGAAACCAATGCTGATGCAATTATCACTATCGCAATAAATTCAAGCAAAAGATATTTCCCTTTGTAAGGAACTGATTTTTTAAACATTCTGTTTAATAGTAGGCTAATTGGAAGGAATAAACTCCCTGTTACTACAGTAAAAAGTAATCTGCTAAAAAAGAATTCCCACAAATTATTTCGAATTGATGATTCCCAACTTTCTGTTGACCCTAAAGAAAAATGTGACGCATAAAACATTACAATGAATGCGTAAACAGCAAGCAGCGACTTTAGCAAAAAGAATAAAGACCTCATATTCTGAAATATTCATCTGGTTCTCAAAGTCGGGTTATTTTTTCTCCCCATACGCCGAAGGCAATACCCCAAACTCATCCTTGAAATATTTACTGAAATACTTCGGACTGTTGAATCCGACCTCGTAGGCAATCTCCGAGATGGAGAGCTGGCTTTTTTCGAGGAGTTGGGCGGCCCGTTTCAACCGGATAATACGGATAAATTCGATAGGTGTCTTGCCGGTGATTGAGACCAGTTTCTTGTAAAGATAGACTCGGCTCATACCCAATGAACGGCTCAGTTCCTCCACCGAAAACTCGCTGTTGGAGATATTCTCTTCCACGATTTTAATCGCCTTCTCAATCAGCTTCTCATCCAGTGAATTGATGGTGATCTGACTAGGTTCTATCTCCACCTGTTTCTGGAAAATCTGACGTTTGGCTTCACGATGCTCGGTCAGGTTCCGTATTTTCAATAATAAGGCATCCAGATTAAATGGCTTGGTGATGTAGTCATCCACGCCAATCTCCAGGCTCTCCAGCTTCGCCTCTTCTGATGATTTGGCAGTCAGTAGAATGATTGGGATGTGTGATGTGCGGATATCATTTTTCACCAGTCGGCTCATCTCGATACCATCCATCTCGGGCATCATCACGTCGCTGACAATCATATCCGGTATTTCGGAGATGGTCATTTCCAGTCCCTTTTTCCCGTTGGAAGCCTCGATCACCCGATAACTTTCGCGCAGGTTATCCCGCATAAACCGGCGGAAATCGTCGTTGTCTTCGACCAAAAGCAACAGAGGAGCTTCTTTGGCCGCTTTGGCTTGCGGTTCGGTCACAAATTCAGCTTCGGGACTCTCTTCAGGTTCAATACGGTGACGCACCTCTTGCGGAATCAGATTCAAAGGCAGTTCGAGAGTAAAGGTTGTACCTTTGCCTTCGGTGCTTTCCACACTGATTTCACCCTCCATCAGCTTCACAAATTCTTTGACCAAATGGAGCCCGATTCCGCTTCCCTGTTGGGAAAGATCGCTTTGCGGAACCTGGAAGAACCGGTCGAAGATTTTGTCCAGATACTCAGCCGGAATGCCTTTGCCTGTATCACTGACGCTGATCTTCAGCATGGCAACCTCGTTTTTGGCTTCGTTGGCCGATATTTTCACTAGTATTTCTCCTTTCTCTGGAGTAAACTTCAGGGCATTCGACAGGAGATTCATCAATACCTTTTGTAGCTTGTCCTGGTCGAAATTTACCCAAAGCGCATCAATCGAGGAGTCAAACATTGCCCGGATATTCTTCTTGGAGAATCCGTCAGTAAACGAATTGAATATCTCTTTGGCAAATACGATTACATCACCTTGTGAGAGGTTTAGATGCTGTCCGTTCATGTCTAGTTTGCGGAAGTCGAGCACCTGATTGACCAAAGTCAAAAGCTGGCGGGCATTGCGCATGATCATCTCCAGTTGCTCCTTCTCCTTGAGGTCGCGGGCGGTCTTCACCATTTTCTCAATCGGAGTCAGGATCAGTGTGAGCGGCGTCCGGAATTCGTGGCTGATGTTGGTGAAGAAACGCAGCTTCATCTCATCGAGGTTATGCTGATGCTCGGCTTCCATCTTCATTTGTTCGTAAGCCAGTTTTTTCTCATGCTTGCGGATGATGGAGCGACGGATCAGCCAAACTGAAGCAATTATCATCAGGATATAAGCGATATAGGCCCAGGTCGAAAGCCACCAGGGAGGCAGGATCACAATGGTCAATCGGGCGGCACTTTGTCCCCAACCGCCTCGTTTGAGATTGGCTTTGACCAGCAGGGTATAAGTGCCCGGACTGAGGTTGGTATAAGTCACTTTGCGGACATCTTCGTCCGTCATCAGCCACTGCGAATTGAAGCCTTCCAGCTTGTAATCATAGTGTTTTACCTCCTGCATCCGGTAGTTGAGGGAGGCAAATTCGATCGAGAAGAAGTTATCGTTGTAATTCAGCACCAGTTTATCTGTCTCGGTAATGCTTTTATCCAGAATTACTTTCCCTTTATAGGGAATGCCCGCTTTGATGCTGGTATTGTAAATCTGAAGATCGGTGAAAACAATGGGAACATCATACTCTTTCACTTTAATGTCTTCCAATCGGAAATGGTTGATGCCATTGACTCCGCTAAAGTAGATCACATCATGACTTGTCCGAAAGGCTCCTTTATAGTTGAATGGTCCATTTTGAAGACCGTCATTTTCATCATAGTTGACAAACTTCGGGAGGTTGGAATCGCTCAATCCTTCGCGGGGAATGATTATGTGGGAAAGCCCCCGCACTGTAGATACCCATAGGTTTTGCTCCTGATCTTCCACCATTGCCTGAATTACATTGTCAGGCAAACCATCGGCAATGGTGAATACCCGCAACCGTTTATTGCGGATATTATAGAGATTCAGCCCTTCGCGCGTACCCACCCAATAGAGGCCGCGACTATCCTTAAACACGAAGTTGACATTGGTGTTGCTCAGCGATTTCTGAGTGCCTTCAAACTGGAAGAGGTTGACGGGTTTTCGGGTGCGCATATCCACCGCATACACGCCCTCTGAGGTGCCCACTATCATAAAGGGGTAATCAGCGGTCAATGTCGATACGTAGTTCCATCCTTTGATGTGTGTGTTATTAGCGTCTAAATGGGCAATTTTTTTCATAGCCGGATCAAAAATATCCAATCCGCCACCAATGGTTCCCACCCATATATTTCCTGCCGGATCAAAGGCAATATCCCACACATTATTACTGGAAATGCTGTTCGGGTCATTGAGGTTGTGCCGGTATTGACGGAATTGGTTTCCTTGCAGGCAGTTGAGGCCACCCCTGAAAGTTCCTACCCAGATTTGCCCCGTGGCATCACCCCGCACGGAAACGATAATATTTGAACCCAGACCATTTGGGGAGGCTTTGTACTGACGGTATTTACCTGAAAGAGCCTCCTTGACAAGCAGTCCCCCTCCGTTTGAACCCATCCAGATATTGCCCGCCTTGTCCTCGTAGAAGCAGTTTACGTCATTGTATGGAATGGAGAAGGGGTTAGAAGGCTCTACTTCTTCAAGATGAAACTTGAAAATATTATTGTGGTAATAGTTGAGTCCCTTCTTATAAGTCCCCACCCACATGATCCCCAGATTGTCGCGGAAAATGTATTGAATGCTGTTTTGAGAGATACTTTGAGGGTCATCGGGAATATTGGTCAAGTATTGGATTGTATTGGCTTTTTTGTCCACAATGTTTATACCACCATGGTCAGTGCCAATCCAGATAATCCCGTTTCGCTCCTCCGTAATCTGCTTGATCACGTTGTTGTTGAGGTGAAGATCCGGGCTGATGGTGCTTAGGTAATGCCATTTGTTTTCGTTCTTTTTATACATATAAACGGCTGTTTCATCGCTATACACCCATACGTCCTGATCGGAATCGACATAGATAAAGAACAGCATATTCTTGCGTCCATGCAGGTCCGCAGTGATAAAATTGTCCCTTTTGACGACCAGTTTGGTATTGGCATCCATCACTTCGACCAGTCCATTGTCAAAGACAAACCAATAGCGGTTACCTTGATGGTACATGCTTCGTATGACTCCCCGGCTCAGGTCGCCCGGTGCATTTTGCTGAAAGTATAAAAGTTTCCTGAGCTTGATGTCGTAACAGAGTATTTCGTTGGCCGTAAAGAGCCAGTAGTTTTTCTTTTGGTCGATATAGACCTGCGTGACGGGTTTATTAACACCCATCGGTTTTAGTATTTTGGTCATATCTCGCTCAAAGGTTTCTGTTACAGGGTCGAATACCACTAATCCCAGTCGGGTCGTGATCCAGAGTTTTCCGTCGAGTGCTTCCTGTATAGAAGAAACGTAATTGTCAGTCAGCGAGTTTTTGTCCTTGAAATCGTGCTGATACCACTTGAACCGGTAACCGTCGTATCGGTTGAGTCCCGTCTGTGTTCCGAGCCAGATAAACCCTTTGCGGTCCTTCATAATGCAATTGACCTGATTGTCGGAAAGGCCGTCACGCAGTTCGATATGCCCGAACTTATACGCATTAGCATGGGATTCGAAAGACAGGAATATAAGAATGGCAAAGAAAAGAATATGGTAAATGTTCTTCATAACGTAGTAGTCTGGTTAGAGATAAGGTTCTAGCTTACGAAAATAAGCCAAAAAAATGAGGGGAGGATGTTTTCGAAGCAATTATCGAAAGTTTACAGAGAAAACCGGAGAAAAGCACAGAGGGCCACAGAGAAAATTCTCCGTGGCCCTCTATGGAAACCTCTGTTGTCCTCTGTGAAACAGAGATCTTATTTCTTTTTTCCTCTCGGCTTTTGACCTCGGGTTTTGGGTTTGCCGTATTTCATCTTCATCTGCTCACAGCGACGAATCTTATTATTGACTTTTTTGTTTTTCTCCAGTTTTTCATGGAAAGCTGGTCCGGCTTCTTCTTTTTTAGGAAGTTTCACCAGGATATTCTTCATCTGAACTTTCGGTAATTCATCATCAGTCAGTTCTGTAGAGATTTCAAGATCATCAGGCAGTGGCAGGCGTGGAATCTTGTAATTCATCAGTTCCTGAATGGCCAGCTTGTAATCCTTTTCCGCTTTCACCACAAATGTGATTGATTTACCTTTCTTGTCGGCACGTCCGGTACGTCCGATGCGGTGGATGTAGTTTTCAGGTACTTCCGGGGTATCGAAATTGATTACGTGGCTTACCTCCGAAATATCCATACCGCGCGCTACCAGGTCGGTAGCAATCAGGATGCGGATTTCTCCGTCATGGAACGCTTTTACCGTATTGAAACGGTTGTTTTGTGCTTTATTGGAGTGAACCACACCGATTTCATCCGGGAATTGAGCGTCTAATTCCTCAAAAATCTGATCGGCGAGTTTTTTAGTGCCTGCAAAAACGAGCACTTTAGTAAACTCCTCGCCGGAAAGCAGCATTTCCAGGAGATTGATCTTGGTATAGAAGTTGGGCAAATGGTAGCAAACCTGGTCGATGTTTTCAAGCGGAGTACCCATTGGAGCCGCCTCAATATACATCGGAGAGTTGAAGAAGTCGTGAATAATTTCCTCTACATCTTCGGTCAGTGTGGCAGAGAACATCAGGTTCTGCCGTTTAGATGGAAGTAAATCCAGCACGCGGATCAATTGCGGGCGGAAACCGAGATTCAGCATCTCATCCACCTCGTCAATGACCAGTCGCTTGATATTTTTCAGTTTCAATACGCCGTTCAGCACCAGATCGAGTAATCGTCCCGGAGTGGCAACAAGAACATCCAGTCCGCCATTTACCAGTTCCACATGGTTGCGCATATTGACGCCACCGTACACACCGCCCACTACTACGTTCATGTAGGTAGTCAGCTTTTTGACCTCTTCTTCCACCTGAACCACCAATTCACGGGTTGGAACAACGATCAGTATTTGCGGATGAAGCTCTTTGGTGAATTTCCACTGTTTAAGGCAGGGCAGGAGGTAGGCAAAGGTTTTACCGGTACCCGTCTGGGCAATACCGATCACATCGCGCCCCGACATCACCGCCGGATAGGCCTTTTCCTGAATAGTTGTCGGGGTGGTAAAGCCCAGATCTTCAATCGCGTTTCGCAACGGAGTATTGAGATTCAAATCTGAAAATGTCATGCTTATATATTTTGGGAGTGCAAAGGTAGTGCTAATTAGCCATAAATCAAGTGGTTTGATACAGATTAAAGGTTAAAGTCCGGTCTTTGTATCCTTTGCATTACTTCATTCTGATAAAAAATCATACTTTTTGAAAAGAACCGGCGAATTAGAGTAGGGTAGATCAGAGTGTATTCGGCTATTCTTCGTAACAAGTTCATTTCAAGGCCTTAGATGTATTTGTTCTTTAGAGTTGTTTTGTTCATCCAAATCATAAAAATCTACTCGGGAGTTAATGTACAGCGAGATTACCGGAGTGGTATTTTGTATGAAAGGAATACAAGCGCGAAACGTAAATGATAGTCTATAACCATTTTAAAATTAGTTCCAATGAAAAAGTTTCTTATTCCAGTGATTGCCCTGGCGGCATTTATTACTTCTTGTAGTCAGGACGGAGCTCCTTCTTCTCAATCGGGTGTTTCAACCGAAGCATCAAATGTGGTCACCGCTTATGTTGCTAATAATTATCCTGCGACTTCTGTTACAGCAATGACAGCATCGTCAAGTGGAACAATTGTTACCTTGAGCACGGGTGAACAAATCACCATTACTGCCAATGGTAAGGCTTTAGGATATACCAACAATAAATGTTCCGGTCTGAGTGTCGATAGCCTTGACAGACATTCCCGTGATTCTATCGGTGGATTTAGACCAGGTCCCGGCGGTCATGGCGATATCGAACATCATGGTGGGAAAGATGGTCTTAAATGTGATAAAAAGATTCACGGCTCCACCGCTATTGCCGTGGATTCATTACCGATCCTGATCAATGATTACATTACAGCCAACTATTCCGGTTATACTGTAATTCACGCTGAAAATGATACTTTGTGTGCAGGCGCTGTAATAGAAGTGATGGTTTGTAAGACAAATACGGAGCCTGTCAAACTAGTGTTTGATGCATCTTCTTATGCTTTCCTGATGAAAGCCGTGAGAGCTCTTTACACCAGTGTGCCAACAGCGGTATCTGATGCTGTTACAGCCAACTATTCAACTTACAAAATCATGAATCGTATTGAGCAGCTTACCCTTGCTGATGCAAGTATTCAATACAAGGTATTTATGAGATTGGATAAAACGCATAAAACCGTTACCTTCAATGCGGATGGAACGGTTGTTTGTGCGAAATAAGTTTGTTTTGATCTTTAGGATGAAAGGCTTCATCGGGCAAATGCCCGATGAAGCCTTTATTATATTCGTTTGTCTTGTAATATCGTTGGGATTATAATTCGAAGCTTTCTCCCCGATGACTCCAGCGAATAACCTGAACGTCTTTCTTTTTGCCATAATTTGTAAAAGCAGCGGCACTTGCATAATCTTCCCCGAAATGCATGGGTGAAAATACTTTTGTTGGGATACGATCGACAAACTGTTCTGCGCCCAGCATATAATCCGTTACCATCCGGATGTCCACGGGAAACATAGCCAGATCAAGCTCCGGGACTGATTCAGCCAGCAGGTTTAGTTCTGTAAAATAATCGCTTTCCGCCCTCTCAATTTCTTCTTTCGTAGATTCGTCTTTCCAGTGCCAGTTGTTGAGGTCGCCGGCGTGGAAGATTCTTTTCCCGTCTAATTCCATCAAAAATGACCCACCGATGTCAGTCGAGCCAAAGGCTTGTACTTTGATAGTTTCATCCTGGTAGGTTTCCAATTTTTTCAGGTAAATAGCAGCATCTTTGGGTGTTTTTAGCCTTTTCAGGATATCGTTGGAAAGAATGTAGATGATCTCGGGACGAATGACTTTCCATTTCAGGATCTCTTTGTTGAAATGGTCGTGGTGCGAATGAGTACTCAATACATAAATATTTCCGGGCCGCTTCAACAAAATATCATGCACGATCATCCGGTTTTGATTGTCCGGGGCGTCCATAAAATAGTCGATAATGACGGTGTAGCCTTCACCGGTGATGGCGAATCCGCTGTGGAATATGTAAGTTAGTGTCATGTTAATCTTAATTACTGCATTTGTCTGATACGAACCTCAATTTTCGGAGCTTCGCTTTTTAGTTTCTGTGCAATCTCTTTTACATTGGTTTCTCCGTAATGATACGGATAAAGTATGCGTGGTTTAATGATCTTTGCCGCTTTAACCGCTTGATCGACCGTCATGGTATAGGGCTGGTTGACGGGTAGAAATGCGATATCGATATTCTTCAGTTGACTCATTTCGGGAATATCCTCGGTATCGCCGGCGATATAAATACGAAGTCCGCCGATAGTAAGGATAAAGCCGTTATCACGCCCTTTGGGGTGGAACTTTTCCCGTCCGGTGGTTGTGTTATATGCTGGTACAGCTTCTAATTGAAGGTAAGGGAATGGTTTCAGTTTACCTCCGTTTTTCATAACGATGCCTTTGCCAAGCAACTTACGGGTTGAGGCATTGGTGATGATTTTTGTACCGGTTTTTTCAAGAGTAGCGATAGCTTTGGCGTCGAAATGATCTGGGTGTTCGTGAGTGATCAGGATCAGGTCAGCTTTGGGCATCTTGTTGTAGTCAGCAAACATACCTGCCGGATCAATCTGGATGATGTGGCCTTCGAAACTTATTGACAGGCTTCCATGTTTGATAAACTCTATGGTAAGCGTATGACCGTCTTTTGTCTTAAAGGTGTCGGTTTCGTAATTCGTGGCAGATAATATTCCCATTGACATAATAAAAGTGATGAATAGAATGGTTCTCATAATTCTTGTTTTTAATCAGTTGTGGGATTAAAACAGCAAAGTTGGGGTGGTTGTTTTGTTTTTCACCCTTTTGCAAACTTTTTGATTGTCTTTACCGGATAACAGGGCTGATAGATGTCTGATTTCGTTAAATCAGCTGACTTTGTGCTTTGATTTTCTTACTTAAGTGTTGTTGATTAAAAGTATTTTATAGCTTTGCAGGTTGAATATTTTAATAGATTGTCAAGGTAAGGGGTTATGTTTCTCTGATGATGCTTTTAACATTAAAAAGATAGTGAATATTCATAAGGTCCCATTCTCTGTATCCATTGTATTTTACTTCTTGTTCTATGAAACATTTTAATATATGAATAAATCATTTCTGGTCATATTTCTAGTTATTATTTTTTGTCATATTAGCGATCTGAATGCGCAGTTTGCAAGACGTTACAACGGCATAAACTATTGGTTTGTAGGTGCAGGTACCGGTACAAGTCTCTATATGGGTGAAAATGATCGATCTGTGCCTGGGGGCATATCCAAACTACTACAACCAAATCTTAATTTGCAGGTAGGTTATTGGTTTAACCAGACATGGGGTATACGAATGAAACTGGACGGATTTCATCTTAAAGGGTGGGATTGTATAGGAAAAAACCCTGATGGTACCTGGAACTTACATGACTATTATCATAGTTATTATCAGGATATGCGCTATTTGGAAACTCATGTTGATCTCTTTGTTAATCCGTTGAGCTTTTACGATGATTTTGCATATGAAACCAACTGGAACTGGTCCTTGTATACAGGTTTGGGATTGGCGAAAGTTTCCTCTAAAGAGACTGAATATATTAAGATACCTTCTGCTTTCTATGGTACAGTAAAAGGAGGAACGGTAGTTAGCTATTTAGTATCTGATCAGTTCTCTGTTTTTAGTGATCTCTCTGCGACTATTTTGCCCCAGTCATTTGACGGCATGTCTGCAGGGAAAAGAAAATTTGATACTTCCTTTACTCTTTCTTTTGGTGTGATTTATCAATTGCCTGAGTTTTATTAATAGTACACTCGGGTTTAACATACAAAGCGGTTTTCGGCAAATATATGCTGAAAACCGCTTTTTCATTTTATAAATGGTCGATTACGATAAGATTGTATTGGATCACCTTTGCCCAATCGACTTGAAAGTTTTCTTATGATTATATGATAATTAACAGACGTAATATTTTGTTGTTTGCAAATACATGCTTTATATTCGCAGAATATAAACTAAAATATAGTAACAACATGAAGAAATTACTTTATGGATTGATGTTTTTTATTGCCCTAACTGGATGTAAGGGGCATGAAGATAATGTAGTGGTTAGTAATTCCGATGTAAATAGTTGGGTTTACGATGTGATGTCTGAATTGTATTATTGGAATACTTCGTTGCCAACCCTGAAGACGTCAAACGATAATCCGACCACCTATTTTGAGACCTTAAGGAATAAGAATGACCGCTTTTCTCACATTTTTGAAAGTTATGATGAGATTGCCAATCAGTTAAATGGAATTTCATCGTCGGATATTGGGTTTGATTTTCGATTGTATCTGGAAAATAACCTCAATAATAATGTTATTGGGATTGTCTCCTATGTGAAAAAAGGGACTCCTGCTGCAAAAGCCGGTATTAAGCGAGGGAGTATGTTCCGCAAGATCAACAATCAGCAGCTTACGACTGACAACTATTCCTCATTGATTAATACCTTTTTTGATCAATCGGGCAGCGTCAATATCACATTTGCCAATATTCAAAATGGGATCTTTGTAAACCAGAATCCACAGACCATAGCCAAAGCAACCAACTATCAGGAAGATCCGGTCTATCTGGATACCGTTTATACCGTTTCGAATAAGAAAATAGGTTATCTGGTCTATAACTTCTTTGCCAATGATCCCGGAGACAATTCCATGAAATATGATCTGGAGCTGAATAGTGCATTTGGCAAATTCAAGAACCAGGGGATATCCGAACTCATCCTTGACCTGCGATACAACAGTGGGGGAGCGATGTCGTCGGCAATCAATCTGGCCAGTATGATAGTACCGAATCTCACTTCGAATAAGACATTTGCTTATACGGAATACAACTCAAATTACACAGAATATTTCAATAGCAGTAAGTTTAAAGAGGAATACCCAAATGAAAATCCTTTTATGGATTACTTTGCAACAACAATAAACCAGACTGCTGTGCAGAACGTAGGAAATAACCTGCAACGTGTTTTTGTTCTTACAGGTCAAAATACCGCTTCAGCCAGTGAAATGGTGATTAATGGATTGAAGCCATTCACATCTGTTGTGTTGATTGGAGATACTACCATCGGTAAGAATGTGGGTTCGACATTGGTCAATGATGATAAAAATAAAAACAACAAGTGGGCTGTTATGCCGATTATCCTGAAGTATTTCAATGCTAACCATCAGAGTGACTTTACCAATGGTTTTGCTCCTGATTCTTATAAATATGACTATCTGGATACTCAATTGGGTGATACAAACGAAGGTCTTCTGGCCACTGCAATCAGTCAAATCACCGGTGTAAGTAAAGTTGCAGCGCGTTCTGCAGTTGTGCCAATGACACCGTTTAAGAACGGTGCTGACTTCAAGCGGTTCGGTGGAGGGCTCCTGTATAAAAAACAAAACATTAACGGGTTCATCAAATAGCATTGATATGAAAACGATTCACGCGTTGATAATTTGCATTCTGCTGGTCGGTTCTGAGGTCTCCTTCGCACAGGTAGGCAAGCCGCTTGAGCAACCGTCAAAAAAGCCCGTATTGTACGACGATGTGCATAAGGATGCCATCGAAAGCGCAAGGAAAAGTCTGCTTCAGCAGCACCACTCGGTAACGACACAACTGCCAAATCTGAATGCGACTCAGAAGAGGAAAATACTTGCTCTTGAAAAGAACCGGGATCGCGGATTGAAGCAAATCGATAACAGGCTTTCTGTCCTGAATCAAAAGCTTCAGACCCTGCAAAACGAGCCCCTTGCCACTGCAAATGCCGAAATCCGGAGTTTGCAGTCTAAGCGAATGAGACAGGAAGCTGTTTATCGAAACAAGATTCGTTCGTTGCTTACCGCACCGCAGAAGAAGGTTTTTGACCGGATATATAAATAGTAACATTCCCTTCACGCCGTGACCTGATTCACGGGGTGAAGCAATAAGATAAATGACAAAGGCGAACTCCCTATACTGGTTGTTCGCCTTTGCTATTTCATTTCAGAACCTCAATTGCAATCCGCCGGAGAGCTCATTAAGCCACGTTGGGGAGTATCCCTTTGCCTTACCATAATTGCTGTAAAAGGAGAAGTTACGGGTGGGCAAATAGTTTAGCTGATAGTCAAAGAACAGGTTAAAGTGCCAAATCTGGAAATTCATCCGGGTACCGGCATTAAGTGTGTTGTATATATTCTGATAGACTCCATAATAAGATTCTTGCGAAGTCAGATGCGTTACAGGGTCTCTACTGACAGAACGGGTGTCGGCGTAACCCATATTCACGCCCCCGTTGAACTCAAAATTAATGGGCATTAGGCTCATAAAGGAATAGAACATAGACTCCCCCAGATTCTCAGTCTCCATTTCATTGGGGTCAAATGTAAACGAATTGGTGCGGTAACAGACCTGAAGCGGAACCGAATAGATGGACCGGCAGCCAGGAAATGAATTGGTAAACCGGAAACCCGAACGAAGTCCCCATCCGTTATAGATGAAATAGGAGAATTCAACGCGGGTGGAAGGCAGGCAAAAGGTTGGGTAATGCTCCGGAACAATTGGGCTGAACGCTCCAAAGTGCAGACTAATCTCTTTCCGTAACAGGTCATGGTCGAGGGCATGAACGCGTGCTGTGTAGCCAAGTAACAGGATAAAGGCAATAATTAGCCCCGTATAAGATGAGCTTTTCATGGTTTGCCGCATTTAGTGGTATGTAAATTAAACAGGAATGTTGGCTGTTCCGTTCAACGGTTAAGATTAATCAGCAAACGCCTGCCCGTAAAAGATGATGAAAACATTCCGGGTCTTGTCATGCATAGCATCATTTACCCTGGCAAATGTAAATATGAGAGAGAATAAATGCTCGAAATGATACAGACAAATAAAAATTCACATAAGCCAATTGACCAATTATCGGTTGTCATTCGTAGGGGCGCTCCCTTGTGGTAGCCCAAATACTCAATAAAAGTAGTCAATGGTCAGTCGCCAAGTAACCAATTGTCACCCGCCAAGTAGTCAATTGTCAGTCGCCAAGTAGCCAATTGTCAGTAGCCAAGTGGTCAATTGTCAGGCGCAAGGTAACCATAACTCCCTCGCAAGGTAATCAATTGTCACCCGAAAGGTAAACATATCTCACCCGAAAGGTAATCAATTGTCACCCGAAAGGTAAGTATATGTCACCCGAAAGGTAATCAATTGTCACCCGAAAGGTAAGTATATGTCACCCGAAAGGAAGTCAATTGTCACCCGCAAGGTAAGCATTTATCACCTGCAAGGTAACCCATTGTCAGTAGCCAGATAAACCTGTTTCCAAAGAAAATATAAGGCGCAAAAACACAAGGAATCAAACCTCCTTGCATTTTTGCGCCTTTGCATTCAATTATATCTGAAGACTACCACTTCACAAAATCCAGAATCGCCTGTTTAGCTCCCGTATTTTTGTGAATGTATTCTCCGGCATATTTCCCTGAGAGAGACAAATAGGTATGGTCCGTGAGGAAACGGTCCATCAACTCGGCAAAAGCGTCGTAGCCGGCCACAGAGAAGCCTCCTTCGCAGGCAATCAGCTCGCGTGCCTCGCGAAACTTATCATAGTTGGGGCCAAAGATCACCGGCACGCTATATACCGCAGCCTCGGTCACATTATGTATGCCTACCCCGAATCCCCCGCCGATATAAGCCACCTGACCGTAGCGATAGATGGACGAGAGCAGTCCGAAGCAGTCGATGATGAGGCAATCCGCCGCAGCGATATTCTCCTCCGTCGCTGCCGAGTAACGCACATGAGGGCGTTTCAGTTTGGCAATGATACCCGCCAGATGCTCTTCGTGTATCTCGTGGGCGGCAATGATCAGCTTCATCTCCGGGTGATTATTGAAATATTCAATGAAAATATCTTCGTCTTTGGGCCAGGAGCTGCCCGCCACGAGTGTAAACCGGTCTGCAAACTGCTCTACCACCGGAAGCGGTTTCGCCAGATTCATGATGTCCACCACGCGGTCGAAGCGGGTATCTCCGCAAACGGTCACGTTCGTTACCCCAACCGATGCCAGCAATTGGCGCGATTGCTCGTCCTGCACAAACAAATGGTTGAAGCAGGTCAGCAACTTGCGGTACCAACCACCGTAAGGTTTGAAAAAAGCCTGCTTTTCACGGAAGATAGCAGAGATGATATAGGTCTCGATGCCTCGTTGCTTGAGTGCGTTGAGGTAATTCGCCCAAAACTCATATTTGATGAAAAATGCCCGCTTTGGACGCACGATGTCGAGAAATCGTTTCACATTCGCCCGGGTATCGGCTGGCAAATAACAAATCACATCTGCACCCGTATAGTTCTTCCGAACTTCGTAGCCCGATGGAGAATAGAAGGTCAAAAGGATCTTGTAGTTGGGGTGCGACTGACGAACTGCCTCGATGATGGGGCGGCCTTGCTCGAATTCCCCCAGCGATGCCGCGTGAAACCAAAGGTAATCGGCCTGCGGATCAATCTTTTCCTGAAGGATAGAGAATGCCTGCTTCTGTCCCTCTATCAATAATTTGGCTTTTGGATTGAAGCGGGCGGCAGCTTTTACCCCTGAAAAGTAAAGTTGAATGGCTTGATTGTACATGGATGGTGAGTGGTGTGGTAGTAGAAAGAGACCTGACAGGTTTCAAAAACCTGTCAGGTCTGAGGATTATATCGTAGCAATTGCCTTTTCCAGTCGGGCAATCGTCTCTTCTTTACCAATAATGGTGATGATGTCAAACATGTGCGGACCTTTCGATTCGCCCACGATAGCGAGGCGGAAAGCATTCATAATGTTACCGAGGTGATACTCTTTTTCGGCAATCCAGCCTTTTACTACCTCTTCCGAGTTATGAGGTGTAAAGTCTTCGATGCCTTTCAGTACCTCAATCAGTTCGGTCAACTGAGCCGGGGTATCCTCTTTCCAACGTTTCTTCACCGTTTTTTCATCGTAAGTAGTGGGTGCTTCAAAGAAGAATGAAGATTGCGCCCAAAGTTCCTGAACGAAGTTGACGCGCTCTTTTACAAGTCCAACTACCTGAGCTACTTTATCGTCGGCAGCTTCCACGCCGTTCTCTTTCAAAAGCGGTTGGAACAACGCGGCAATCTCTTCGTTTGATTTCGCCTGAATGTATTTGTGGTTGAACCATTTTCCCTTTTCGAAGTCGAATTTCGCCCCACTTTTGCTGCAACGCTCCAAAGAGAAGAGGTCAATCAGCTCCTGCATCGAGAAAATCTCCTGATCGGTACCGGAATTCCATCCGAGCAACGCTAAGAAATTCACCACCGCGTCTGGCAGATATCCCGCCTCGCGGTATCCTGAAGAGATGTCGCCCGATTTCGGGTCTTTCCACTCTAACGGGAATACAGGAAAACCGAGACGGTCACCGTCACGTTTACTCAACTTACCGTTACCGTCAGGCTTAAGCAGGAGAGGGAGGTGGGCAAAGCGTGGCATCGTATCTTCCCAACCGAGGAAACGGTACAGTAGCACGTGCAGCGGAGCCGATGGTAACCACTCTTCACCACGGATGACATGCGAAATCTCCATCAAATGGTCATCCACGATGTTTGCCATGTGGTAAGTCGGCAGTTGGTCAGCTGATTTATATAAAACTTTATCGTCAAGAATAGAGGAGTTAATCACCACTTCGCCGCGGATCAGGTCATTCACCACCACGTCTTGTCCCGGTTCGATTTTGATACGAACTACATATTGGTTGCCCGCTTCGATTAATGTTTTCACCTCGTCAGCCGATAGCGTGAGCGAGTTACGCATCAATCCCCGCGTAGAGGCATCATACTGGAAGTTTGCGATCTCAGCACGCTTTGCGTCCAACTCTTGCGGCGTATCGAAGGCCACGTAAGCCAGTCCCGCATCGAGCAATTGATCCACGTATTTCTTATAAATATCTTTTCTTTCCGATTGACGGTAAGGCGCGCAAGGTCCACCTACATGCACACCCTCATCGAAGGTAATGCCCAGCCAGTTAAACGATTCGATAATATACTCCTCGGCACCCGGCACGAAGCGTTGCGAATCGGTATCTTCGATGCGAAGGATCAGCTCCCCGCCGTGTTTCTTAGCAAACAAATAGTTATACAGCGCGGTACGAACCCCGCCAATGTGCAACGGCCCGGTAGGACTCGGCGCAAAACGAACTCTGACTTTCTGATTTTCCATACGGTTTAGCGACAATTTGAGCCGCAAAATTAGTCATTTTTTTCCAAAGGATTGAGGGATAGATGGATTGAAGGGATTTATAAGAAAGATGAAAAACCTCCAAGGTTTTCAAAACATTGGAGGTTTGTGGTGTAAATCTGTTTATTCCGGTTTGATTATCGGAGGAACAAATATAATAGTATCACGAGATGGAAAGAGAGGTGGTGATAATCTTCTACATTCCTTGTCTATCTTAGATGCCAGCTCTTTTAAACTAAAAGAAGCCTTTTGGATAATTACATGATTTTGCAAGATGCTATCCATTATTTTGGCAAGTCTTTGTTGTGCGAAATTGCCGGAAGGTGGAATAAATAATGCGGTTCGGGTTATTGAGTCTATGCAATATTGTATATGATAGGTTGGCCCATCATAGCAATATACCTCATCTTCTCTTTTAGGTCTCGGCCGAAATAGAGAATCATTTGCACAGAGAGCTATAATGGCTTGTTTTAAGGAATCGCTCATTTGAATAGAATAGTATTCCATCGGTGATTTGTATTCAGCTCTTTTCATTAAACGTACTTCTCCGGTATCACTCAATTCGATATAATACACCATATAAAAGGAAGGTTTTTCTCCCGGTTCATATTTGTAATAAGTATATGTAAATCCAGTTAAACGAACAGTCCGAATCGGATGTTTTTTCTGACAGCCCGACATCGTAAGCAAAACAGGCAACAGCAATAACAGAACTTTAAGAGTGCATCTCATATATTCTAAGGTATTAAGACAACGGCATGGAATTCAATCAAATACAAATATAAGATAATCCATTCACACGCCAGACCTCCGTTTCCAGTTATTATACAGGAAATTAACTTGTAAGACTTTGGGAATAACCTCATATACCCCAATAATATGTCATTTATAAGCAGAAACTTTCGGGTGCAGCGGTTTCCAACCGCTGATTAAATTCCAGTATAATCAAGGTTAACAACCATGACACCCGAAAGGTACTTCGTAAGTTTCTGCATTATTCGTATCTTTGCCTTTCTCACATTTAACCCTATAAAAAACCGAAGACCGTGGCAAAAGATATCGTCGAAACCCCGTTGATGAAGCAATATATCGAGATCAAAACCAAACATCCCGATGCCATATTATTGTTCCGTGTAGGGGACTTCTACGAGACGTTTTCGGACGATGCTGTTGCCGCATCGGAGATATTGGGGATTACCCTGACCCGCCGTGCCAACGGTGCCGCTCAGTACGTGGAACTGGCCGGATTTCCTCACCATGCCCTCGATACCTATTTACCCAAACTGGTCCGTGCCGGCAAACGTGTGGCCATCTGCGAACAGCTCGAAGACCCGAAAGCCACCAAGAAGTTAGTGAAGCGCGGCATTACCGAGCTGGTTACACCCGGGGTTTCCATCAACGATAACATACTCAACCACAAAGAAAATAACTTCCTCGCCGCGGTGCATTTTACTAAAAATGTTTGCGGTGTGGCTTTCCTCGATATTTCTACCGGAGAATTCCTCACGGCAGAGGGAACACCCGATTACATTGACAAACTGCTCAATAACTTTGCCCCGAAAGAGGTGCTCTTTGAGCGCAGCCGCAAGAAGCAGTTTGAAGAAGCTTTCGGTACGCGATTCTTCACCTTCGAGCTGGAGGACTGGATTTTTACCGAAGATGCAGCCCGCGATCGTCTCTTGAAACACTTCGAGACCAAAAACCTGAAAGGCTTCGGAGTACACCATCTGGTGAACGGAGTCATTGCTTCGGGGGCTATCCTGCACTACCTTGATCTCACGCACCATTTGCAGATCAAGCATATCACAGCATTATCAAGAATAGAGGAAGACCGTTACGTGCGTCTGGATAAGTTCACCGTGCGCAGTCTGGAGCTGGTCGGCACGATGAACGAAGGGGGTAAGAGTCTGCTTAACATCATAGACCACACCATCAGCCCGATGGGCGCACGTATGCTGAAGCGCTGGCTGATTTTCCCGCTGAAAGACATTAAGCAAATCAATGACCGCCTCAATGTGGTCGAATATTTCTTCAAAGACCCCGAAGTAAAGGAGTTCCTCGAACAACAACTTTCTCTGATCGGCGACCTCGAACGCATCATATCGAAAGTGGCTGTGGGACGCGTTTCTCCACGCGAAGTGGTGCAGCTCAAAGTGGCGTTGCAGGCCATTGCCCCCATCAAGGAGATGTGCGGGGCTTCTGACAACGAGAGCCTGCGGATGATTGGCGAACAGCTCAACCCCTGCGCCCTGATTGCCGAGCGCATCGAGCGGGAAGTCAACAACGATCCGCCCGCACAAATCAACCGTGGCGGTGCTATCCGCCATGGCATAAATGCCGAATTGGACGAGTTACGCGATATTTCGCACATGGGTAAAAGCTACCTGCTCCAGGTGCAGCAGCGCGAAAGCGAACGCACCGGCATCCCGAGCCTGAAGATTAGCTTCAACAATGTATTCGGTTACTACATTGAAGTCCGCAATACACACAAGGATAAAATTCCCGAGGACTGGATTCGCAAGCAGACGCTGGTCAACGCCGAGCGATACATCACGCAGGAATTGAAAGATTACGAAGAAAAGATATTGGGGGCTGAGGAGAAAATCCTTTCGCTTGAAACGCGTCTCTTTAACGAGCTGGTGCTGAGTCTGGCTGATTATATTCCGGCCATTCAGATGAATGCCAACCAGATTGCCCGTCTCGACTGTTTGCTCTCGATGGCCAAAACCGCTCAGGAGAACAAATACATCCGTCCCG
This sequence comes from Parabacteroides sp. FAFU027, assembly GCF_022808675.1. Taxonomy (NCBI): domain Bacteria; kingdom Pseudomonadati; phylum Bacteroidota; class Bacteroidia; order Bacteroidales; family Tannerellaceae; genus Parabacteroides; species Parabacteroides sp. FAFU027. The sequence continues at coordinate 488,579 of NZ_JAKZKV010000002.1, read as the reverse complement.
AAGTCAACGAGACTGAAGTGATCGAAATCCGCCAGGGACGCCATCCGGTGATTGAAAAACAACTGCCTCCGGGCGAGGCTTACGTGGCCAATGATGTGAAGCTTGATAGCGATAAGAACCAAATCATCATCATCACCGGTCCCAACATGGCGGGTAAATCGGCGCTTCTGCGTCAGACAGCATTGATTGTATTGCTGGCTCAAGTGGGCAGTTTTGTTCCGGCCGAATCGGCAAAAATCGGCTATACGGATAAAATATTCACCCGCGTGGGGGCTTCGGATAACATTTCGCTCGGCGAATCAACCTTTATGGTGGAGATGAACGAGGCGGCGGATATCCTGAACAACATTTCCAGCCGAAGCCTGATTTTGTTTGATGAGTTGGGACGCGGGACCAGTACCTACGACGGTATCTCTATCGCCTGGGCTATTGTGGAGTATATCCATGAGCATGCGAAAGCTTGTGCTAAGACTCTCTTCGCGACCCACTATCACGAGCTCAACGAGATGGAGCGCAGCTTCAAGCGCATCAAGAACTTCAACGTGTCGGTGAAAGAGGTGGACAACAAAGTGATCTTCCTCCGTAAACTGGTTCCCGGTGGCAGCGAGCACAGTTTCGGTATTCACGTGGCCAAAATGGCGGGAATGCCCCAAAGCATCGTGAAGCGTGCCAATGATATCCTCAAGCAACTCGAAACCGACAACCGTAAAAACGGAATAGCGAAACCGACCAAGGAAATCAGCTCCCACCGCGAAGGGATGCAGCTCAGCTTCTTTCAACTGGATGACCCGGTGCTTAGCCAAATTCGTGACGAGATTAAAAACGTGGACATCAACAACCTCACTCCGATGGATGCGTTGAATAAGCTGAACGAGATTAAGAAGATTATTACGGGAAGATAATTGATTTGAGAATTTGCAAATGAAAACCCGCTCCTGAATTGTATTTCAAGAGCGGGTTTTTCTATGGATGAAGATTAGAGCAACTTTGCTGCCCCTTCATCCAGATAAAAGACGGCATGAGGAGCCGCTTCAGCAATCTTGAATGATGGGTAATTCGGCGCAAATTCATCATTAGTGAAAATGCTTCTAATGACTGACGCCTTACTTTCTCCGGTGACGAAAAAGATGATTCGTTTCGCATTCTTAATAGCCGGTCCGGTCAGGGTGACCCGAGCCTGTCCGCTCTGAGGGTGATAGCCTACGGCATACACTTCGGGGTCCACCAACAGGTCAAATCGGTTTGGGAAGATAGAGGCAGTATGTCCGTCATCACCAATGCCCAGTAGCACAAGGTCAAATAGCGGAAGTCCATTCTCCTGCGGCAGAGCACTGATAACCATTTCCCCGTAACGTTTGGCCTCGAAATCAGGCTCGACTTCACCGATAATCCGGTGGATATTTTCAGCAGGAATCGAAACGTAATCCAACAGGATATTTTTGGTCATGCCATAATTGCTTTCCAGACTTCGGGGATCTACGCAACGCTCATCCACCCAATAGATGTGAAGTCGTTTCCAGTCGATTTGCCCGGCAAAATCTTCTTTCCAGACGGTAAAAAGCGTTGCAGGTGTAGAGCCTCCGGAGACCGCAATATTGAAGTTTCGTTGAGGTTCTTCATTCATCCACCGAATCATTTGAACGGTGAGCTCCCGGGATGCTTCCTGCGCGTTTAAATAAATATATTTGTTCATTGAATAATATCCTGTTTTTATTTTGTTACCGCCCCCTTTCTCTATGAGCGAAAGGGGCGGGTGAGCACTCGAAAGTCTCGCTTATAGGGAGACTTTCGATATGGACCTTCAGTATTTATATTGCTCACGTTAATACAAATCGTTACAGTTCGCAATAAAGGTCTGTATTGGTGAGATTCTTGCATGGATTGGTCCAGTATGAATCGGGGATGAGGGCATCTGCTTCTTTAGGTCCCCAGGTTCCTGCCGGATAACCGTAGAGAGGAAATTCGGGATCTTTTTCCCATAATTTCAATACTGAATCAAAAAAAGCCCAGCTGGTTTCCACCGCATCGGTACGGGTAAAGAGGGTAGAGTCACCCTGCATTCCATCGAGCAGCAGGCGGCTATAGGCGTCGATGAAAGAGAAACTCGGAACATTCTCGTATTTGAAGTCCATGCTCGCTTGGTGCACGCTGAAGCCCGAGCCCGGTATTTTCACACCAAATTTTATCTGAATGCCTTCATCCGGCTGGATGCGGATAATCAGTTTGGTGCAGGAATTACAGCCACAACCGGCGCATTTAAACAGGCGGTGAGCCAATGGCTTGAAGTGGATAACAATCTCCGAGACCTTCGTTGGCATCTGTTTGCCGGTACGAATGTAAAACGGTACTCCCTGCCAGCGGAAGTTGTCAATATAGAGCTTCATGGCCAGGTAGGTTTCGGTCCGGGAGAGGGCATCAACCCCCTCTTCCTCGCGATAGCCCCGGTTTTCTCCTTTAGCTGTAGTTGAGGCCAGATACTGTCCGCGCACCACGTTGTTGCGGATATCCACATCACTCATCGGGCGGAAGGCCTGATAGACCTTGACCACTTCGTTGCGGAAACTTTCGGCATTAAAGACGGATGGCGGCTCCATCGCGGTCAGGGCAACAAGTTGCGCGAGGTGGTTCTGCACCATATCGCGCAGGGCACCTGCCTTATCGTAATAGCCGCCGCGACCTTCGATGCTCAGGTTTTCGATAGCAGTCACCTCTACACGCTCAATAAAATTGCGGTTCCAGAGGTTTTCGAAGATACCATTTGCGAAGCGTAACACTAAGATATTCTGTACCGTCTCTTTGCCCAGATAGTGGTCGATGCGGTAAATCTGGCTCTCCTGAAACACTCCTTTCAGTACCTTGTGCAGCTTTTGGGCCGACTTCAGGTCATAGCCGAAAGGCTTTTCGATAATGATGCGGCGGAATCCCGTAAAAGCAGATTCTTTATGCAAACCCTGCGCTTTCAGTCCTTTCGGGATAACCTCATACAAGGTCGGCGGAGTGGAGAGGTAATATAAATAATTATCCGGAATTTCGAGCGATGTACTCATCTCCTGTAAGCGGAGTTTAAACGGCTCATAACTTTCCGGATTGGTAGTCTCTAAAGATTGGTAATACACCAGATTCAGAAATTCCCCGAATTTAACGATAGCCTCCTCTTCGGGTTTGGTATATTTGATAAAAGCATCTTTCAGCAGTTCGCGGTACTGTTCATCCCGATAAGCCGAACGGGCTACGCCGAGAATGGCAAACTTCTTAGGAAGCATCCCTTTTTCGTAAAGCTGGAAGAGCGAAGGGATGAGTTTGCGTTTGGTCAAATCGCCCGAAGCGCCGAAGATGACTAATATCTGGTTTTCAATTTTTTCCATATCATTCAAAATTCAAATCAGCCCAATGGCTGAGGCATTTATACTTTATAATTCCCCGAATGGGTATCGCCGCCTTTTCCGGTCCAGTTTTCATGGAAGAACTGGCCGCGGGGTGCATCTACTCTCTCGAAGGTGTGAGCTCCGAAGTAATCGCGCTGTGCCTGGATAAGATTAGCAGGAAGTATTGCTGAAGTCAGGCTGTGGAAATAATTCAAAGCCGAAGAGATAGCAGGTACGGGTACACCGTTAACAGCCGCTGCCGCTACGATACGTCTCCAGCCGGGCAGTGCCTGCTCGATTTCGAAACGGAAATAAGGATCGAGCAACAGGTTCTCAAGCTCCGGGTTATTCACGAATGCTTCGCTGATTTTTTGCAAAAATGCAGATCGTATGATACAGCCTCCGCGCCACAGACGGGCAATGTGGGCATAATTCAACTTCCATCCGAAATCTTTGGCTGCCTGCTTCATCAGACGGAAGCCCTGTGCATAAGAGACTATTTTTGAAGCGTAAAGTGCATCATGCACATCATCGGCCAGTTTGCCCATGTAGATGCCGGGCTCTATTTTGTCTTCTTCGTAAGCAGCAGCAGCTTTCACCCGCTCTTCTTTCAGGGCGGAGATATTACGCTCGTACACGGCTGAAGCAATCAGGTTGAGTGGTACTCCTGCGTCAAGTGACGATACTACCGACCATTTGCCTGTTCCTTTCTGTCCGGCTGCATCGAGGATATTATCCACCAGATAGCTGCCGTCTTTATCTTTGTGTTTGAGGATTTCAGCGGTGATTTCAATCAGGTAGCTGTTGAGTTTGCCCCGGTTCCAGAGGTCGAAAAGTTCCGCTGTTCTTTCATTATCCACACCATCGAGGCTTTTCAGCAACAGGTAAGCATCAGCAATCAGTTGCATATCGCCGTATTCGATACCGTTGTGCACCATTTTCACAAAGTGGCCGGCACCTTCGTCACCTACCCATTCGCAGCATGGGGCTCCATCTTCCGCTTTGGCGGCAATGGCCTGAAAAAGTTCTTTCACTTCCGGCCAGGCTTTTTCCGAACCACCGGGCATGATGGACGGACCGTTCAAAGCGCCCTCTTCACCTCCGGAAACTCCGGCTCCCACGAAAAGCAGCCCTTTGGCTTCCAGCTCTTTTACCCGACGGTTTGAGTCAGGGTAATGGGAATTACCGCCATCGATTAATATGTCACCCGGAGAGAGTAGGGGTGTCAGTTGTGCAATCAGTTCATCCACGGGAGCACCCGCACGAACCATCATAAATATCTTGCGGGGGGTAGCCAGTGATTCGACAAACTCTTTAATATCGGTTTTGCCGACAAAATTTTTGCCTGCGCCACGTCCGTTGATGAAGCGTTCTACCACGCCTTCTTCCACACAGGGTACGGTGCGGTTATATACTGATACCTGAAACCCTTTGCTTTCGAAGTTTAATGCCAGATTTTCGCCCATCACGGCCAATCCGATTAATCCGATGTCTGATAATGCCATATCTTGTTTTTAGTTTAAATGATTAATTCAATCCTTGTTTATTCTCCCTGAAAATATGAGTCATGATGCATATCAGGGCGCATTTCGTTATACAACAAAGAAAGCAGGCAAGAGATTAGCTAAAACCGTATGGATTGGGGTTTTTTAACAGGATTTTGAGCTGTTTGGGCAGTTTGAAGATACTAATTTAGAAGTAGGTATATCTTTACCTTCCTGGTTGGTGATTTTCAACAGAGTGTTTGGTTCCTTTTGCGTCAAAATATGAAAGTATGATTGATGTTACCTGTGCGATAATAATAAGAGACGGGCTGATTCTTGCCGTTCAGCGGAGTGAGAGGATGAAGCATCCGCTGAAATGGGAATTTCCCGGTGGAAAAGTGGAATCAGGAGAGAGTGCCGAGACTTGTATCATGCGGGAATTGAAGGAAGAGCTGCACATTGAGGTCGAAATACTCAGGGTGTTATCTCCCGTGGAATTCCATTACAGTGAAAAATCCATTCGTTTAATCCCTTTTGAGGTGACGTTATTGTCGAATGAGATAATTTTAAAAGAGCATTCTCGGCTTAAATGGTTAAATGTAACCGGATTGAGTGATCTGGATTGGTTACCGGCCGATGTTTTAGTCATTGAACAATATCTGAAGTTGAAAAAATAAGAGGCAACAGCTTCACAGCTATCGCCCCTCCGGTTCTCAAATTAACTGTTGGCAGACAGTTTTATTTATAGCAAATAGGATAATTCAGTCCTTCATTATTGCATTTGTGCTGAAATGCAATACATATATTCCGGCAAAGCTTTTTGAGAGCTGCCTGTTGTGTTTTATGAAAATGAAACTGTGTAATTGTTGAAAGTCTTGTCCGTTGTCTTTGCACCGAAAACAATAGGACTGTAATCTATATTGGCAGGTCTTCTGACTTACTCCGAACTTGAACGCCTTCCCGTTTCGCGGCAGAAACAGTGGCCTGGTTTTGTTCAATTCGATACTTTGAGCTTACAGCAGCGGGACTGTCCGGGATTTTCACCCGATTCCCTTTTCATCCACATACCCCGGCCGGGGCAGCAGAGCCAATACAGTCGCAAAGGTAATTATTTTTCTTTTCAATGATTTGATTTGTGAATCTTTTTATTGAGCCTTTTGTGTTGTCAGGACTTTATTTATTGAAAACATGGAATGGGATATTTCTGATCTTGTGTAATGTATATGGCTAAATATGAGTAAGATGAGGTGCTGTTGTTTTTTCGTTCGGTAAATATTCTTCCGAGGATCATTAGATTGAATTTCCTGAATGGAAAAGTTTCGATCGATTCTGGTATTGCTTTATATCCTCTTCTGCATTTCTATTGATGTTCAATGAGCGGTTGGTCTTTTTTCAAACGTGTAAAAAATGAAAGTGGCCAAAACTTTTCTTTTGTTATGATGTTTATAGATATAGAGAAACTACAGAATCGTTTTTAAAAAGTTTTCTTCTTAGCCAAGACCTAAACCATATCATTTCTTTAAGATAAAAAATCAATTCTCAATGTCCGGATATTAATAATACCTTATAATATAAGGCAGATTAAGATTTCTATTACTTTTGCCCAAAATCTAAACCCAATTTCATTATGAAGAAGATAATCACTACTTCTGCGGGCAAGCCAATCTATGAAAATGAAGATAGTATGACAGTAGGGCCAAGAGGTCCGATACTCCTTCAGGATCATCATCTCTTGGAGAAATTAGCTCATTTTAATCGGGAGCGTATTCCTGATCGGGTAATACATGCCAAAGGGTCAGGAGCCTATGGCAAATTTACTGTTACCCATGATATTTCCAAATATACCCGAGCTAAACTCTTTGAGAAAATTGGCACCGAATGTCATGTGTTTGCGCGCTTTTCGATGACAAACAGTGAAAAGGGCAGCCCTGATACTGACCGGGATATTCGCGGCCTGAATTTCAAATTCTACACCGAAGAGGGTAACTGGGACTTGATGACCAGTAGTTTTCCTGTGTCTTATATCAAAGATGCAAAGATGCTTCCCGATCTTATCCATGCGCTTCGGAGGGATCCGCAGACGAATCTCAAAAGTCCAATCTCAATGTGGGATTACCTGAGCCTGAATCCCGAATCGTTGCACCTTATTATGATGCTCTTTACTGACCGGGGCACACCGTACAGTTACCGTTTTGTGAATGGCTATGGAGTGAATACTTATTCCATGGTAAATGCTCAGGGCGAGTACGTGTGGGTTAAATTCCACCTGAAAGCAATGCATGGTGTAAGGACTTTTTCTGCCAGCGAAGCCGAATATATGCGTAGCAGGGATCTGGACTGGGCGCAACGTGATTTGGTTATGGCTTTACGGAGTAATGATTACCCGACATGGAAACTTCAGATTCAGGTGATGAATGAAAGCCAGGCTAAAACATTCCGCTGGAATCCGTTTGATCCGACCAAGGTATGGCCTCACAACGAATATCCGTTGATCGATGTCGGTATTCTTGAATTCACCAAATTGCCTGAGAATTACTTTGCGGATGTAGAGCAGGCTGCATTTTCTCCTGATAATGTCATTGATGGCATTGGCTTTTCACCGGATCGTTTATTGCAGGGAATGGCATTCATGTACTCTGATGCAAACCGCTATCGTTTGGGCCCGAATTACCAGCAGATACCGGTTAACCGGCCTACTTGCCCTGTTTTCAACGGACAACGTGATGGTGTCATGGCGGTTAATGGAAATGGAGGTTCTTCAATTAACTATGAACCTAATAGTTTTAACGGTCATAGCACTCATAAGCATCACGATAAAGAGGCGCAATACTCGATTGAATCAAATATTCTCAATACATTCCACCGAAACGAAAATGACGACGATCATTATACCCAACCCCGGTGGTTCTACATTAATGTTTTGAAAGACTCTGAACGTCAGGCTCTGATCAAAAATATTATCGACACCATGCGCTACATCGGTGGTCCAAAACGTGAAGAGATAATCCAAAGACAGCTTGGCCATTTTTATCTGGTTGACAAGGAATTTGCGTATCAGATTGCTGATGGACTATCCGTGGATCGGATTCCGGAGCAGGAGGTTGAGGATAATGTGTAAAAAAGCGATTTCTTTTTCATAACTACATATTCAATTTTGATTAACGTATTCCGCTGTGCCCGCGAGGGTTATACCGGAATCTACGACGGCAATCTATCTCAATGGCACGGGAAACGGCGGGAAACTATTTCGTTGTTTGTCCGTGCCTCTTTTTGTGTATGATGCTTTTCGGTGCAAATTTCCCCTAATCATTCTTAAGCGTGGGTTAAATAGAATGCGTCAAAAGTGTGCAAACATTGTAATAGGTACAAATTCACTAACTTTGCCCGTCCAAACAGCTAATATACAGATGAATTTATCAGAATTTGAGATAATGGCGCCAGCCGGATCGTACGATTCGTTGATGGCAGCCATCCAGGGAGGCGCTGACTCTATTTACTTCGGGATTGAAGGACTGAACATGCGCGCCAAATCTTCCAATAACTTTACGATAAGTGACCTTCACGAGATTGCCCGTATTTGCAAGGAAAACGGACTGAAAAGCTACCTCACCGTCAACACTGTGATTTATGATGAAGACCTGCAACTGATGCGCAGCATTATAGATGCTGCTAAAGAGGCGGATTTGTCAGCAATCATTGCGAGTGATGTGGCTGCAATGACCTACGCCCGTTCTATCGGCGTGGAGGTGCATTTATCTACGCAACTGAATATCTCAAACGTGGAGTCGTTACGTTTTTATGCTCAGTTTGCCGATGTGGCGGTATTGGCCCGAGAGCTCAATCTTGATCAGGTAAAACATATCTTCGAGACCATCCAACAGGATAAAATCACCGGCCCGTCTGGAGAGTTGATCCGTATAGAGATGTTTTCGCATGGGGCGTTGTGTATGGCTGTTTCAGGAAAATGCTACCTGAGCCTGCATGAGATGAATACTTCGGCTAACCGGGGCTCATGCACGCAGATTTGCCGCCGTGGCTACACCGTAAAAGACAAAGACTCGGATATTGAACTCGATATTGACAATCAATATATCATGTCGCCCAAAGACCTGAAAACGATTCATTTCATGGATAAAATGATCGAAGCAGGTGTGCGGGTGTTTAAACTGGAAGGTCGTGCACGTGGTCCTGAGTATGTACGTGCCGTATCGGAATGTTACAAAGAGGCGATCACCAGTTACATTGACGGCTCTTTCTCACCTGAAAAGATTGACCAATGGACAGAGAAACTGAGCACCGTCTTTAATCGAGGCTTTTGGAATGGTTACTACCTGGGACAGCGTCTGGGAGAATGGACCGGTAACTACGGTTCGGCTGCTACCAAACGTAAGATCTACATTGGTAAGGGGATGAAGTATTTCTCTAACATCGGTGTGGCTGAGTTCCTGATGGAAACACAGTCGCTCAAGGTAGGGGATGAGATATTGATTACCGGACCGACTACCGGTGCTGTTTCAACTATCGTGGATGAGATTCGCGTGGATCTGAAGCCGGTACAAGAGACGGTTAAGGGAGAACGCTTCTCCATTAAACTTGCTGACAAGATCCGTCCTTCGGATAAGCTGTTTAAGGTGGTAAATGCTAAAGATTTGAAATAATCAGATTACAATATATACATGGAGAGCCCTGCCGGATTTATTTTCGGTGGGGCTTTTTTGTTTTTGATTCAATATCAGTGTGTTTCATATCGCAGAGCTAATATCTTTACAAACGTCAGCAATTTCGTAAACTAAAATAGACTGGCTGTAGTTGACACCAATGGCTGAAAAAGCAAAAAGCATCCCAATTCAATCAGGATGCTTTTGTAGAATATCTTAATAATTTGTTTTCTTCGGTTCGAAATAGGCTTTTGGGTGTTCGCAGGCCGGGCAATTTTCCGGAGCTTTCTTCCCTTTGTGTACGTATCCGCATTCGCGGCATTGCCACTCTATCTCTTCATCGCGTTCAAAGACCTTTTCTGCCAGTACACGTTCAAGCAGGGCTTTGTAGCGGGCTTCGTGCTCAGCTTCTACTTTTGCAATCATCTTGAAGGCCGTAGCCACTTTCTTGAAGCCTTCTTCCTCGGCGATACGTGCAAATTCAGGATAGAGTTCTGTCCACTCTTCGTTTTCACCGGCAGCAGCGGCAGCAAGGTTTTCGGCTGTGGTGCTGATGATGCCGGCAGGATAAGAAGCGGTGATTTCCACCATTCCGCCCTCGAGGAATTTAAAGAATTTCTTTGCGTGGGTTTTCTCCTGTTCGGCAGTTTCAAGAAAAACAGCAGCAATGTGTTCGTATCCTTCCTTCTTGGCCACTTTTGCAAAGTAGGTGTAACGATTGCGAGCCTGTGACTCACCTGCAAATGCTTTGAGCAGATTCTGCTCGGTCTTTGTTCCTTTGATACTCTTTTCCATAATTGTCTGATTTAAAAGGTTACTTATATTTGCATTTCTCTGAAATACAAATATAACTTTTTCAAACTAATAAACGCTGAAAAAGAGCATTAGTTCACACCTCTATAAGGAGTGAAAGAGGATTCTTAATGCAGGAGGACTTTATGCGTTTCGGTATAATGTTTTTCATCCATGATTTTGACAACATAGACTCCATTGATAAGTGTGGCAAGATTCAACTCCAGATGACCATCGCCGGCATTTAAGCCTGTTGCTTGTTGCTGCATTCCTTTCGCATCATAAACAAACGCTTTGACTTGATTATGAACGTTAGGGTCAAAATCAATTTTCAGTAACTTATCTCCGGGAACTACGTAACAGTTATACGGAACATTAACCGTGGTAGAATTCACAGCTGAAGGCATCGAAACCGATACCAAGACATTGTTGAAATAACCGGAGTTTGGAAAAGAAAAAGTCCGGCTACCACTGCTCTTTGTAAACTCATACTGTGTATAGCGGCTTGACCCGGACTGACAATATTCTACGTTGAAATAATATTTGCCATCGGCAATGACCTTCCCGTCACGTCCTTTCATGTCCCAGGAAGAGGAAAATGAGGGGACGGAAACATAGGTAGCTCCGGTGGTCGCATCTACCGGTCCCCAGTTGAATGAACTTTTCCAGTAATAAAGATAGCTGATGTAAATGCTGGCGTGACAATCGAGCGTTTTGAGGTTTGTCCCGTTTGCATCGGTTATCCATGCTGCAAAAACCGTTCTCCCGCCATAGACGCTCGTGTAATTTACCGGTGTTGCTGTAAAGGAAATAGTCTGGGCGGTAGCCGTTATTCTAAGAAATAAGAAGAAAAATGAAAGTGTAATGCTGCGTAATATCGTGTACTTATTTGGCATGTCATGCTGGTTTTGGATGATTATCGGAGAATGACTTTATGGGATTCGGTATGATGTTTTTTATCGGTGATTTTGACAATATAAATACCATTCAGTAAGGTGGCTAGATTATACTCCAGATTTCCATATCCCACATTGAGTCCGGTCGCTGATAGTAACATTCCTTTCGTGTCATAGATTGAAACGTTTACCAGTCTATGCTCGTCCGGGTCGTAGTCAATTATCAGTTTCTTTGCTCCGGGTATCACATAGCAGTTAAATGGAACATCTACTGATGTCCCAGCGACGGCAGAGGTCGGGGAATTATACGTAATAGAGACGTTTGTAAAGTAGGTCGAATTAGGAAACGAATAGGTCTGGGAATCTGCTGTTTTAGAAAAAGCGTATTTAGCAAACTTACTGGTGCCTTGTTGGGAATATTCCACATTGAAATAGTAGTTCCCATTAGGGACTGTCATTCCATCGCGGGAGTTACAGTTCCAGGTCACAGTGTAAATCGGAATGGAAGAGTAGGTTGCTCCGGTTGTTGCATCAGCGGCACCACCGTTGAAGGAGGCCCTCCAGTTGCTCAGGTAAACGATGTAGGTCTTGGCACGACAATTCAGTGTTTTGAGGTTATTCCCGTTGATGTCGGTAATCCATGCCGCAAAAAGCGTGGCGCCACCCCAGCCGGAATAATAGGCTACGGGAGAAACATTGAAAGTTACGGTTTGCGCAAAATTGAACTGAAAAGTAAAGATGAAAATCAGAATGAACAGATATAATTTTTGCTTTATCGGGAATGTTTTTATCATGTCCTAGCGAAAGGGTTATTTACTGAATGTTTCTTAGGGTGATATCCTATCGGTGTGATTGGATAAATACAAATATAGTCTCATAATCAATTCGTTCGGGGAAATGTTTGTTCTTTTCATCTATTTTTAGATGACAAGAGTGAAGCGTGAATAAATCCTTCTTAATTTATAATCAGGATAAATAGATTCGGCGTATGATTCTTCTAAATAAGAAACCCTATGACCAGAATCCAGTCATAGGGTTTTATCGGAATTGAGTCTGATTAAAATCGTTGGGTCAGGTTCAGGAAGATGCGGTGATAATTGGGTCCGCTCTCTTTCGTAAACTCATAATCAGCGGAAAACATCAACCGTTTGGCCACCTGCCAGTTGAGAGAAAATTCCCCGATATTCTGAGGCAGAGTCGATGGAGAATTATTGAACTGGTAGTCAACTAACCGGTATTCCAGTTGGCCGAATAATTTACCCGGAATGATATCCCGTGACAAAGATGCTCCATAGATAGTCCCATCAAGATACTGGGTTTTTAACAGAGTCGCATTAATCATTAACGAAGCGTGAATCCATGGCAAGTCAGGGAAACTGAGGTAAGTCGAAGCATTTTTTGAAATATGAGGAGTATTTAGCCCGGCAGAACCGCCCCATGACAAGAAGCGAAAGGGCCGGTAATTAAACTGGAACCGCAATCCCTGACGGGTTTCTTTGTCGATGGTACTATCCACCCGGTTTTTGAATGTCTCGTAGTAATAGACATTCTTGCGGGCATCGTAGCTCATCGAGAGCGAGAGTCTTCGCCACGGATTGTATCGCAATGACAGATAGGTGCTGGTCAGGTCGAACGTATTGGTCGCTTGTCGGTTTTTATCCAGTTTATACAGGTCAAACTCAACAGAACCAAAGAAGTCGACCTTCTTCAGCAAAGTGTTACTGTGTTGGAAATAGCCAAACCGACGGTCAGTATTGAAGCTGTTCATCTGATTAAACAACCCCAGGGTAGAACGCATCCTTCCTCTGCCTTTTTGGTAATAATGCGAGGCATAAGCGCCAAATTCCAACAGGTTGGGATTTACTCCGTAATCGTAATAGTCAGGGCGAGAACCCACAACAGCTCCGTAGGCAAAGTGACCGACTGATTTCTCATATTGCAATCCGTCAATTGCCCCGAGATTGGCAATATTGGCATTAATCTTTCGTCCGAATGAAGCGGCTGAGGTAGAGTCAATATCGTATTTGAGCGACAGGGCGTAAATCTTCAGGTAATGGGAAATGTTTGAAGAAAACGGCAGGCTGTCATTGCTGTTGTGCGAAACGGCAATATTCGCTTCTCCGGAGAATCTAGAGTTATTGATGTGACTGGCATTCAAAGCAAAATTATACCGGAAGCGAGAGTTATTTCCGTAATCCGAAATATCGGAATAGGAAGATAAAGAGAGTCGTCCGTCGATTTTTTGTCGGTTGCCTTTCATCAGGTTATCCGCATTCAGAGATTGGATGGCTTTGTTGTTGAGGTCAACAGATGCTTTTGCCTTCTCTTCGTTATTATCTGCAATTATTCCTTTTTTGTGAATGGGTCTTGCAAATACTGGAGTAGCCAGCGGTAGAGACAGCTGGTTAAGCGGTGTACAGACGCAGGAGATGGAAGAAAATTCTTTGACCAGCATGGCTGCGGTTAGTTTCCCTTTTTGGTTGACATACAATGTATCACCCACACCAATTCCGGAGGTGTTTTCGAATTTCACATACACATTCTGAGTACTGAGAAAAGATACAGACCCCGTTAACCACTCTTCCGCAGAAAGCGATAGTGTGACAAAGATTAATGTTGTTAGAAGGAATATTCTCATCTTTCTTAATAGTCAAAGTTGTGGCACTTTCTGCAATCCGGTTTCCAGGTTTCGTTGTTGTCGTGGCATTCCAGACAGCCCTTTCCGTTGTGTTTGCTTTTATCCCGCCAGTTTTTATGGTTTTTGAATTTCACAATATTCCATCCGAGATAAGTATGACATTCGCTGCACTGATGGCTGGCAAATGCGGTATTGTGTGCAGGGTAAGCTTGTTTGGCTTGGTATAGTTTTCCTTCGTGACATGATTTGCAGTCCGGGTCTAGCTTATTCTCAGGCCCAAATCCAAATACGTGGCATTGGTCACATGATATATTATGACCACCTTTTAGCGGGAAGAACCCGTGTTCAAATCCTTTACCATTGTAAGCCCAACTTCTTCCCACCATATTGTGGCAACGATAACAGTCTGTATTAAACCCAAATTCACGGTGGGTTCCTGTTCTTGCAGAGCTTGGGTCAACAATATTAGGTTCTGTGATTTTCGATGATTCATACACCTGATAATGACAAGCGTAGCAGTCGGTGTGCATATTTTCAAACTGCAATTGAGAAGCTGACTTATGACATCGACGACAATCTGCAGCAGCATGTGCGCCCACCAATGCAAAGCCCTTCTGCTGGTGAATCTGCTTGATGTTAGTCACTAGCCAAGAACTGGTGTTGTGGCAACGTTGACAATCGTTCCCTACAGTCTGTTGGTGTACGTCGGTATGACACGAATTACAATCACTTTTTGCCTCGTTAAAGAGCAGTGTCGGGTGGCATTTCCGGCAATCGAGCATTTTGTGTTGCCCTTTGAGTGGGAAATGAGTCCGTTTGTCATGGTTAAAGGTGGTCATCGCCCGTACTTTCCAGCCATTCGGGTCGTGACATTCGCTACACTCGATGTGCAATCCCTTACCATGCGGGGATTTTGCCGATTTCGCCATTTGCCCAAAGAGAGTCATTCCCCATATGAGAAGGAATGTAAGGCTTATAAATCTATGCATCTTTAGCTTCTTCACCATGCGTTATTCTTTTTCGGAAATCGTTTATACATCAGGAGTGGCAGGTAGCACAGGCAATACTTTTGAACTTGTACTGCACGTATTTATTCCCTTTTGAGTCGGATACTTCTTTGTGACATTGCTCGCACTTCACATTGGAGTGTTTTCCTTCCAGTTTGAAGCGGGAGGTATTGTGTTCAAATCTGGACGCTGTCCACTTGTCCGTTCCGTGGCAACGGGAACAATCCGTTTTTCCATTTACGGCAAACTGGTCGTGGTGGTTGTCCTTGTGGCATGCCTGACAGTCGGTTGAAAGCGTGTTGAACTTCTGCTCTTTGACGCCCATCGAATTTTTAGCATAATGACAGGCTGCGCAGTTCGTTTTTGCATGTGCCCCGTCCAACGGGAACTGCGTGCGGTTGTGGTCAAATTTCACGGCTGCCCAGTTGCGCACATTGTGGCAGGAAGAACAGTCGTTATTTGCCATAAACTTATCGTCGATAAATCCTTTATGCACGTTGGCGTGGCAATCGACGCATCGGGTAGGAGTTTGTTTGAAAGTCCAGTGGCCTTGCTTATTATGACAGGCCATGCAGGGTGTTGCCATGTGTGCACCTTCCAGTTTGAACTTCAGTTTGTTGTGACGCTCAATGGAGAACTTCGTCTGCTCAAAACCGTTGTTGGTGTGGCATTCGATACAGTCCGGTGAAACACCGTTACGGGCAAATTCTCCTTTATGGTAGTCGGTATGACAATCCGAGCATCGGTCGTGCTTGATAGGGTCGGTCATGTTCTGCGTCTTGTGGCATTTACGGCAATCCACCTGTTGGTGTTTTCCGACCAGTTTAAATGCAGTTTTATCATGGTCAAAAGAGGAGATGCCTTTGATGGCATGCCAGGACTCTTCCGAGTGACAGCGTTTGCAGTCCTGACCGAACTTGTTTTCATGAGCATCCTTGTGGCACGGGGTACAGTTTTCAAACGGAAGGCTGGTAAAGCGTTGAATCTTTTTTCCGTTCAGCATTTCGGATTTGTGACAAGCCGCACAGCTGACCGTCTGGTGTTTTCCCAAAAGTGGATATTGGGTTTTATTGTGGTCAAAGCCGGTTATATGCGGTTTCTTGAAGCTCTCGAATCCGTGACAGGTTGCACAATTTGCCGACATCTTACCCTGGTGATAATCGAAGTGACAGGTGGTACACTTGCTGTTTAGCCCCATGAAGGTATTGGGGTTCTTCTTGTATTTGGGGTCAGAGATAAATTCTGCTTTGTGGCAATTGCGGCACTCTTTGCGGGCATGTACTCCTTTGAGTGTAAAGCCGGTTTTGCTGTGGTCAAATTTCTTTTGGTCGAAACGGGTCATGCTGGCCATTTTGCCGTGGTGTTCCTTGTGGCAAAAGGCACACTCTTTGGACATGACCTCATTCGAGGCATGGAATCCGTGATGGGCAACCTGTTCGGCTTTGATTTCTTTGTGGCAATCGAGACATTTCTGGCTGGAGACTTTTTTCCCTATCGTATGACATTTGGTACAGTTGGAGACTCCTTCAAGATTTGCATGCGCTTTCGTCAACTCTCCCGGTGAGATTTGAGCATAACTGCTGATGGCAAATACCAATGACACAATAAACGCAAACAGAATTTTTATTTGCTTCATAAAGAGCTTATATCAATGTTTTAAAATCACTTCTCCGTGCTTGGTGGACATGCTTATTCCCATCTTCTTAAGGAACTGGACGGGAAGCTCGCCACCGGCAAATATATAGACCCTGTCGTTTTCGAGCTGATGGATTTCATCCGACTCGCCGATTTTGTATGAAACGCTATGTGGGTCAATAGAAACGAGATTCGTGTTGAATAAAACATTGACGCTACCCTTCGCCATCGCATCGGCAATTTTATGGGCATTTTTCTGTTTGATACGGGAAAATGCCTCACCACGGTAGCAGAGGGTTACCTGGTTTTGGGGAGCAAGCAGTAGGGCGCTTTCGACAGCCGAATCGCCACCACCCACTATGACAATCTTCTTGCCGTGAATATCTTCCGGCTCGAGCAGGCGGTAAGCTACCTTTTCGGTCATTTCACCCGGAATGCCGAGCTTACGCGGAGTACCCCGACGACCAACCGCCAGCAGTACTTTTTGAGTGGTATAGGTTTCTCCCGTAGAGGCGGTTATTTTGAAATAGCCGTTTTCGGGATGAATAGATTCTACTTTAATATTTTCCTGAATGGAAAGTTTGTTTTTGGACAATGCTGTTTCCCACAAGTGCATCAGTTCAGGTTTCGTGGTTTCCACCAGCTTAACTTTTCCATAAAGCGGAAGCTGCATCGGAGAGGTCATCACGATTTTCGAGCGCGGAAAGGTAGCAATGGTTCCTCCCAACGTATCTTGTTCCAATGTCAGCACTTTCAGGCCGTTCTTTTTGGCATTCAGGGTAGCGCCGATTCCTGCAGGACCGGCTCCAACCACAATCAGGTCGTATTCAGCCGGAGAGTCTTTTTGAATAATCTGAGAAATGTATTCCACCGCTTCGGCACCCTGGGTCACCGCATTTTTGATTAATCCCATGCCGCCCAGTTCGCCGGAGATGAAGATACCCGGAACGTTTGTCTCAAAATTGTCGGAGAGTTCGGGTATATCCACCCCTCTTTTCTCCGTTCCGATATAGAGGGAAATGGCTCCCACCGGACAAGCCTTTACACAAGCACCATGCCCAATACAAAGAGAGGCATTAATGGTCGTGGCTTTACCATTGCGGATGCCGAGAATATCCTTTTCGGGACAAGCCGTGATACAGGCACCGCTCTTCAGGCAACGATTCGGGTCAACCACCGGATAGAGCGTGACTGGTTCGTGCCAGCCCTCCTCTTTGGCAATCTCGATTTTGTCCTCTACCTCCTTTGATTCCCGTTTTTGCTTGATGATGTAGATAAGCAAAATGACTGTAATCAGGAGAAAGGTAAACCCGTAAATGGCTATTTGTTCGATAAATGTATTCATAGTTCAGAATATCCAAGAGTATCCGAGTGAAAGGGTGATGGCAACGTGAATGACCATGATGACCAGCATAATCAATGCAAAAGGCAGGTGAATGACATGCCAGTAGTGAAAGATTTTATTTAGCTTGTTCAGCCTTCTAATCCGGTTGGATAGGTAGTGCTGGCTTTTAACCATGCGCTTCACTTTCCGAATGTCTTTTTGCGAGATTCCTTTTTCCGACAGATAGGCTTTTACTTCCGAATGATGCAAGTTAACCAGTTCCGAGAATTCCAAATGATACCGGTTTTTGAGTTCCAGAATCACTTCGTCCTGCATCCCTTCCAGTTCAACCAAACTGAGTTCACGACCTTCAATCGTACGGGGAATCGCGATATAGATAAATCGTCCGATGACTCCGCTTACCCAAACTGCTGCCATGCTCCAGAAGCCGATGGAAATAATCCCGCCAAACTTAAAGGTCGTATGAAATAACACCATGATTGCCCCCAGCGTGCAGCTGAAGATATGGAAATCGAGCCAGTATTTTAAAGTACCCCAACGGGCGAAAACTTTCAGGTGTTTTCGTGCCATATAGGAAAAGAGACCAATCAATATCAGTAGCGTTCCCACGATTCCCAATCCGTGGCCATATATTCCGCTTGGATTCCACAGGTTATAGAGAATATTCGGGTCGGGATAGGGCTTTACGCGTTCCGCTTCGGGAAGGGAGTAAAACGCATAACCGTAATATCCTATCGTTACAAAGATCGCGATGGGAATAATCGTGTAAAAGGTCAACAGAATCCTGTGAGTAGAACGCTTCATGCTGTAAGAAAGTTTTGATGTCCAAACTTGTAAGGAGAATCCTGAAATGCCCCAACAAATTTATAAAAACATTAATCATGATAGATGCAAATGCTCCAAAATGTTTGAGATTTATAATCTGTGGCTGTTTCAGGGAGTTTATTCCTTGATTTCTTTATCGTTAACGGGTCTGCTGGCAAAGAGAAAATTATTCTTCCTTTCCGCCATAAATGCCAGTACGATAATGGCAATGACCGCCAGTGCAAAGATGAATAACGCATCGGGCATGGGCGGTGGAGTACCCTTTCCATAAGAGTGCATGCCGGAGAGGTAATAGTTCACCCCAAGGAAAGTCATAATAACGGTGCCGAATCCGATAACGGACAAAGCGCTCAAAATATAGGGATGATTTCCTCCCGGAATCATGCGTACATGCAGAATGACCGCATATACCAGGATGCTGACCAGTGCCCAGGTCTCCTTGGCATCCCAGCCCCAGTAACGTCCCCATGATTCGTTGGCCCAGACGGCGCCCAGGAAGTTGCCGATAGTCAGCAGAAATAGTCCGATAATCATTGCCATTTCAATGATGTAACTAAGTTCTTTGATATTGTCATTCAACCTTTCCTGATTGTTTTCTTTTTTTGCAATCATCAGAATCATATTCACCAGACCTAATAACATCGCCATCGCAAAGAAGCCGTAACTTGAGGTGATAACTGCTACGTGAACCACCAGCCAGTAAGATTTCAAAACCGGTACGAGATTTGTGATTTCAGGGTTCATCCAGCTCATGGCAGCTACAATCAGAGCCGTCGCTGAGAGCAATGCCGTAACGGAGAAGGCCATCGGTGATTTGCGGGCAAAGAGCAGCCCGGATAAGCTTGCCGCCCAACCTACAAAAAGCATACTTTCGTAGCCATTACTCCACGGGGCGTGACCTGAGATGTACCAGCGCAATCCCATTCCCGCAGTATAGACGACAAAAAGCGCGACCAACGGGTAGTAGGAAAAGTCAAGGACCTTTTGAACTCCTTTTCTGTATTTGAAGATATTGAGCAGGTGAAGTCCGAGCAGGATGGCACCGACTGTAAAATAGATATAGGCCAGGTTGTTAAAGAGATCCCATTCGTTGTAGAGAATCTCCGTTTTCACCTGTGCAGCTGATGGCAATGTGATACTGCTGTTTTGCTGCTGATACTTCTCTATTTTAGCTAAAGCATCTGAAGCTGCCCTCCAGTTTCCGGATTTTGCAGCTCCATTTACGGCTTTTATGTAAGTTCCCAACAGTCCTTCCGGAGAATTCTCAGGAGCCGGAGCTGTTGGGCTTGCAAACATTGACATTGGTGTTTTTTGATTGCGGGTACATGCTCCCATAGAGGGGTCTGGCATAGACATATTGCCCATACCAATGTGAGGATTCATACCACCATCAGTTTCGGAGGAAGCGTCAGATGGTATGTCTTCATCTGCGGGAGGCATTTTCATGCCGTTGTCAGAGCCCGTGCCGGCGTGACTGGTTTTGTTTTTGGCACAATAGGGACATCCGTTTGCAGAACCTGAAGTGGTCATTCCGGTCTGTTTGGCGGCACTCCATTTTCCATTCGTAGCACTCTTTTCCGGGAAAAGGGCAAGCAGCGAACCGTCAAATATCTGGCTGCAAATGTTGAATCGCTCGTCCAGATAGACCACCTCTTTTTCGTAGGTGTTGCGTTTCGATTGGTCTTTGATATAAGCCTTATCGACGATACCGCTCAGTTTGTAGCTTCCGGTTTTGGTGTCAAAAAGCTGATTATAGGAGATATGCCCATCTTTGGCTCCCAACTCTTTGGCCAACTGGTCGTGATTGACCTTGATGATGGGTTCTTTTTTCCAGTCTTTAGGGTTTGTAATCATACCCAGCAAAACCTCTTCGGGGCTTTGTCCTTTATACGCGTTTTTCTTGTAGATTTTGCGTAAAATGTCCGATGAGTAGGTGCTGATGGGTTCAATCCTACCCTCTGCTCCGTCCTGAACGAGCAAACGGCTGAATGCTTTCAGGTGCTCCGCTTTTGAAACAGATGAATTATTTGCAGCAAATGTTGAGACGGTTATCAATAGAGCAAGGATCGTAATCACTTTGCGCTTCTGTTGCAGCTCGTCAGCCATCCGGATTAGCTTCTGAAAGCGGCTCCGTTTGTTGAAAAGCGTCATACCCATTCCAATCACCAACATGAGGTACCCGATGTAGGTCACGAACGTTCCCCAATAGTCGTGGTTGACGGACAGAATGGTCCCCTGTTCGTCTTCATCGTAAGAAGACTGGAAGAAGCGGTATCCTCTGTAATTCAATATATTATTCATAAAAATACGGTAAGGACGCACACTCTTGCGTTCGGTATCTTTCAGCGTAATTTCGCTGGCGTAGGAGGAGGGGCTCATGGAACCCGGATAGCGGTCAAGCTGAAAAGCCCTGAGTGTAAGACTAAATGGCAATATGCGGGACATTTTGCCATAAGATACACTCACTTTTACCCCGTTAATCAGACAGCTTGAAGAGATCGGTTTGTCACTCTCATCCTTGAAAACATTGATTTTCTTTGTGCTGTTACCCTCTTTGACCGCGAGAGTCAGGGCATCAACGTCCATATTCATCTCTCCTTCCGAAGCAGAGGCCTGGGTCAATGTTTTGGCCGCTTTCGGCATAAATCCTTTGATCATAAAGACAATTTTACCTACCCGATAAACTGTGTTTTCTTCACCCTGACACAATTCTCCCGGAGTTACCGGCACAGCATTCTTGCGGTCAATCATACCGGAAGCCATGGTTCCAGTCTTGGTAATCGTCTCTTTCGACTTGAAATAGAGCACATTGTCTTTTGTGGAAAATAACACATCTGCCGAATCCTTGCCTTCAAATCCGAAGGTTACTCCGCCGATGTCGTTTTTCTCATTGCCGAAAAGCGTCACATCCATACTTTGCTCGGCGCCACTCATGATAAAGAGCGATACAGCCGGCTCGCCCTGAGTATCTGCCTCTATCATCTCCCGGGCATTGGGCACAAAGAGGGTATTTTCCACCTCAATGCTTTTTCCACCTACCTGTAGCGATTCATTAAAGGTGTTGTCTTTCGTCTCTCCGAAATCCACTTCGGTGCTTTTCTCCGCCTTTTGCCCGTTATATTCCGCCTTAATGGTCACGACGGTCTTGTCAGTGGCAATGGTATTGCTGGTCTCTCCCTGGCGGATGTGCATGATACCTTCATAACCGAAGAACCGGGTGATAGCTGCACCGGCCAGAATGCAGATAAAAGCGACATGGAAAAGCAATACGCCCCATTTCTTTTTAGGAATCAGTTTCGTACGGTGGATAACGATCACCATATTGATAGTCAGTAGCGTAAGCAGAACTTCTACCCATAAGGCATTGTAAACCATCGAACGGGCAGTTGGCGTGCCCTGACTGTTTTCGACAAATGTGGCATAGCCGATGGCTACAGCAAAAATGACCATCATTACGATGCTGGCCCGAATGGAGGTCAGGATATGGATGAGTTTCTTCATAGAGGAGGTGTACGTTTTATTTCCGTTTTAAATAGCTTTTTCCCTACCTAAATGGTAGTAAAAAGCACTGTGAGAAGTAAAACGTAAAAGTAGCAATATAAATATATTCGATATGCTGTTTTTAGAGCAAACTGTCCTTATTTATAAATGAAATGCAGTGTGTGGCTCAAAATAAACCTAACAGGTTTTTAAAACCTGTTAGGTTTGAATTCTGGAAGTTGTTTTTTATCTAAACGGATTAATAGACAAGTATTTTATTGGTCGCTGAAGTACCTGTCGCATCTGAGACTTTCACAAAGTAAACGCCATTGGGAAATCCCGCAGCGCTAAATGTACTGTTTACGTTAGTGATTGCTTTTTTGAAAATCAGAGCCCCCCTGCTGTTATACAGCGAAACATACAGATTATCGTTGTTCGTATTGTCCAGCTTTACCTGAATCTGCTGGCTGGATTTCAGATAGCTCACCTGTAGGTTGAGATCGTTTTGTACAAGTTCTACACCGGAGGAAAGTGGGGCATATTGTAAGGTTGCATTGGTAAAATATGAGCTTACATTGGTGTAAGTCAGATTCTGTGACGTTGTTCCTTTCGTGAAAACATATTGTGCGTATTTCTCGCCAGAAGCCTCTTCTGCAAATTCCACATTGACGTAGTAGGTTCCATCTGCAACGACTGTTCCGGATACGTTTTTACAATTCCAGACAAAGGGTTTGCGAACAACGGCCCCCGTTGATGTCGTATTTGTCCCGTTGGTATATAAGGCATTGTGAATGCTCATTGTAGCTCCGGTGGTTGCGTCTGTGACATTCTTGGTTGGTGTTGACGTAATCCATTTGGAAAGGTAAGAGATACGGGTTGCAGCTTGTCGGTTGATGGTTTTGACAAATGTTCCATTGGCATCGGTAATCCAGCAGGCAAAAACATTTGGAGTCGAGCTGCTTCCGCTTGGAGAAACCGTTGTTACGTTAAAAGTCACTGTTTGAGCTATAGCTGATAAGGAGAATAAGGATCCAATGGCTATTGCTGTTAGTTTTTGTTTAAAGCTAATTTTAGTTTTCATAGGTCTTCGATTTATGGGGTTATTTTATTCTGAAAGTCAAGTCTAAATAGATGAATAAGCCTCGTTGCAAGATATGCTACAAGTTTAGTGGTATAATGCAAATATAAACCATTATGATTGTATTTATATTACAGTCCTGTTACAGATTATACGAAGTCATTGTATTTTTATGAATCATTAACATTGGGTGTCTGATAACTTATAAAATAGGCTTATTTCATTGGTTTGTAAATAGTTCAGTATTGTGTTTATTTAGAAATCAGTTGAGATATCCGGCGACAGAATTCCAATTAAACAGATAATCATAGCTAACTCTTTAGAGGTAAACTGTTTATTCGTACTTTTGCGGCAAATTTTTGATGATTATGAGAAGACTTAAAGAAATTTCATTCCAACCGGTAATCATCGAAAGCCTGAAAAACTACAGCAGAGAGCTGTTCTTCAAAGACTTGATGTCCGGTATAATTGTAGGTATTGTTGCTTTGCCCCTGGCTATCGCTTTCGGTATTGCATCCGGAGTAACCCCTGAAAAGGGAATCATAACGGCGATCCTGGCCGGGTTCCTGGTTTCGGCCTTTGGGGGAAGTAAAGTACAGGTCAGCGGTCCCACCGGCGCCTTTATCGTAATTGTTTACGGTATTGTCGAGAAGTTCGGTATTCAGGGATTAGCTATTGCCACCTTTATGGCCGGAGTAATGCTTATCCTGATGGGCGTTTTCAAAATCGGGACCATCATTCGCTTTATACCTTATCCCATCATTGTCGGATTCACCTCCGGTATCGCACTTACCATCTTCACCACCCAGATTAAAGACCTTTTCGGATTGCAAATGGCGCATGTGCCGGGTTCATTTATTGAAAAGTGGATTGCCTATGCCGGATGTTTCGATACGACCAGTCTCTGGGCGCTCGGGATTAGCATTCTAACTATTCTGATTATTATTCTTACCCCTAAGATTTCCCCCAAGATTCCGGGTTCGTTGGTTGCGATTATTCTGTTGACCGTTGTTGCCTATTTCTTGAAAAATAAATTCGGAGTCACCGGCATCGAAACCATCGGTGACCGTTTCCAGATAAAGGCTCAGATTCCCGAACCGCAGGGCATCGGTCTCTCTTTTGATAAAATCAACCTGCTGATGTCGGCGGCCTTTACCATTGCCATGCTGGGGGCTATTGAGTCACTGCTTTCAGCAACAGTTGCCGACGGTGTGACCGGCGAGAAACATGATTCCAATACCGAGTTGATAGGTCAGGGAGTTGCCAATGTGATTGTGCCGTTTTTCGGAGGTATTCCTGCAACCGGTGCTATTGCCCGCACGATGACCAACATCAATAATGGCGGTAAAACGCCGGTTTCTGGTATTATTCATGCCGTGATTCTGTTGCTGATTCTGCTCTTCCTGGGAAATCTGTCCAAACATATCCCTATGGCATGTCTGGCCGGTATCCTGGTGATCGTCTCTTATAATATGAGTGAATGGCGTACCTTCCGTTCCCTGCTCAAGACCACCAAATCCGATATTTCTGTACTGTTGACCACCTTCTTCCTGACGGTGATTTTTGACCTGACTATTGCCATTGAGGTGGGTCTGATTCTCGCGATTATCATGTTTGTGCGCCGGGTTTCAGAGACCAGTTCTATTTCGGTATTGACTGATGAAATCAAACTCTCTGATACTCATTTTCCTACCGCAGCGGCTGAAAATCTGACCATTCCGGCTGGCGTTGAGGTATATGAAATTGACGGACCGTTCTTCTTCGGTGTGGCCAATAAATTCGACGAGCAAATGATGGTAATCGGCGATAAGCCCAAAGCCCGGATTATCCGGATGCGTAAGGTGCCGTTTATTGATTCTACCGGACTTCACAACCTGGAAATCCTGATTAAAAACTCGAAAAAGGAGCATATTAAAATCATCCTTTCCGGTGTAAACGAGCGCGTAAGGGCTGTCCTTGAAAAATCGGATGTGGCGCAAATGATTGGGGATGAGAATATATGCCCCAGTATTCAGGTGGCCATTTCCAGAGCCGAAGAGCTTGTAGCGAAAAAATAATCATTGTTATCCAGATATCCGGGAGCCGCAGATTTTTCTGTGGCTCTTTTTTATTTCTCTTTTTAAAGGAAAATGCATTGTTGTTTTGGATAAATTAATAAGTTTGTAAATGTAACCGTAAAAATCTGCCGATATGCTTGTCAAAACGTATGCCGCCGCCGTTCAGGGCGTCAATGCCCTGGTAGTCACCATAGAGGTCAATTGTTCGCAGGGAATCAAATTCTTTCTCGTGGGATTGCCCGATAATGCCGTAAAGGAGAGCCATGAACGCATTGTTTCGGCGCTTCGTTTCAATGGCTTTAAGTTTCCGTCGCAGCAGGTCGTGGTGAATATGGCTCCGGCAGATATCCGCAAGGAGGGCTCGGCTTATGATTTACCCATTGCCATTGGGATTCTGGCAGGAGGTGGTAGTATCTCTTCCGAAAAGTTGGAATCCTACATGATGATGGGTGAACTTTCGCTCGACGGTACACTTCAACCCATCAAAGGAGCTTTGCCTATTGCTATCAAGGCCCGTGAAGACAAGTTTGAAGGTCTCATTGTTCCCAAACAAAATGCCCGTGAAGCTGCTGTGGTCAATAACCTCAAGGTCTATGGCGTAGAGAATATCCGCGAAGTGATTGAATTTATCAATGGTGATCGGGAACTGGAGCCTACTGAAGTCAATACCCGGGAAGATTTCTACAACAGCCAGGCGAAATTCGACCTTGACTTCGAAGACGTAAAAGGGCAGGAGAGTGTTAAACGTGCTCTGGAGGTGGCTGCAGCGGGTGGGCATAATTTAATTATGGTCGGACCTCCCGGGGCGGGAAAGTCCATGATGGCTAAACGTTTTCCCTCGATCCTTCCACCGCTAACCTTACAGGAGGCGCTGGAAACTACCAAGATACACTCCGTGGCGGGCAAGATTGCCAAGAATACATCTTTGCTTTCGCAACGTCCCTTCCGTTCACCCCACCATACGATATCAAGTGCCGCTCTTGTGGGTGGAGGTTCATTTCCCCAACCGGGAGAGATTTCGTTGGCACATAACGGAGTGCTCTTCCTGGACGAGCTTCCTGAGTTCAACAGGCAGGTGCTGGAGGTGATGCGCCAACCGCTGGAAGACCGGAAGATCAGCATTTCGCGAGCCCGTTTTGCAGTGGAATATCCCGCCAGCGTCATGCTGATTGCCTCAATGAATCCCTGTCCCTGTGGATACTACAACCATCCGGAGAAGGAATGTGTCTGTGGGCAGGGGATGGTGCAGAAGTATCTGAATCGCATCTCCGGGCCGCTGCTCGACCGCATTGATATTCACATCGAAATAGTTCCTGTTCCCTTTGAGAAAATATCCGACAGTCGTCCGGCTGAGCCAAGCGAACACATCCGGGAAAGGGTAATCAACGCCCGGAAGATACAGGAAGAGCGATTTGCAGAGACTGAAGGAGTCTATTGCAATGCACAAATGAGTGCCAAGCTGCTGAATACCTATGCGTTGCCCGACGAAGCCGGTATGGCTCTGCTCAAGAATGCGATGAACCGCCTCAATCTTTCGGCCCGTGCTTACGACCGCATCCTGAAGGTATCGCGTACTATTGCCGATCTGGAAGGTAGCGAGAAGGTTTTATCACATCACGTGGGAGAGGCGATTAACTACCGGAATCTTGACCGTGAAGGCTGGGCTGGATAGTCCGTTTTTTTGTCACGGAAAAGCAAAAACCGTTTTGTAGATTAAATTCTTTGCATTACATTTGCATCACTTTCGAAGGATTTTCCTTTGAATCGGTCCTATAGCTCAGTTGGTCAGAGCATCTGACTCATAATCAGGGGGTCCTTGGTTCAAGCCCAAGTGGGACCACAATTTGAAAGCGTAAGCGCCTAGTTATCTTCTAGATAGTTGGGCGCTTTTTTGTTTTTGGGCAAACTCCATACGTACAGTAGCGCAACTATTTATGTTAACTTCTCTCATTGCATTTCCGCTTCTCTCTCCGCATAGTTTCATCGTAACCTAATCTCATTCTCAGTCATTATCCCGGGCGTTGATATATCATTAAGATAGTCACCTTTATGCTTAAGCATAATTCAGATATTGCTTTTGTGCTGGAGATATAGTGTTGTTACATAGATAATACAGTCTTATATAAAACTGTAATAATACTGTGTTACCACTGTGATAGTACTGTGACATTACTGTGATATCTTACTTTATAGTATGCTTATTGTAGGTTAATGATATATTATGACCAGGACTAAAGGGGATCTGTAAGCACAGCAATACATGTGGCTTTAACTCTGTAATGTTGGAATGAATGCGAATTTTGGGGCTTAATGAATCCCGGATAACAACCATTGTATTTCCAGATTTGTTATTCAGGTAAAGGGGTAAGGAGTTTTTTCAGTTTATGTCTTACAATCTTAATCATCGCCGCCATGAAAACGATTCTACTATTTCTGATAGCCACATTTGGCCTGATTGTGATTTGTTTCGGCCAGAATAACCAACTCGTATTGAAAAGCAAAACCCACGACAAGATTGTAATTATACCTGAAGGAAAAAAGGTCAAAGTCATTGATAATGGAGGGAAAACGCATGCAGGTAAAATATCCGTTTACACCGATTCAATTGACGGGATAAGCCTTTTGGTTGTAGGTAAAGATACATTGGGGATCAAAGAGATTTCAGCTATTAAAGTTCGACCGCTGCTTACGAAAATGTCGGGAGGAGTACTAACTGCCGGTGGTGGAAGTCTCACCATTTTTGGCCTGTATGTTGTAATTGCCGGATTAGGCCTTACAGGGGATTGGGCTGATATGGAAGGGTTTATAAAAGCATTGGCTGTCATACTGGGTGGTGGACTGGCTTTTGCGGGAGTACTGGTCACAACAGCCGGAATTGTCTTGTGGAAGACATTCTTCAAAAAGTATCCTTCTTCCAAGTGGGAGTATCAGTTCAGACCTGTTGTTGGGAGAGGGATGGTCCAATCTCCCGTCAGCGGAAGCAGTCAGTAATGATTCTTATTTTTCAGGGAATAATGCCGTAGTTGGTTCTCAATAACTGATTACGGCTTTTTTTATGGGGGTTGAGGTAGTTGTTTAAAATTCCATCCGGTCTGTACTTTTCGGGTGCAGCGGTTTTTAACCGCTGATTTGAATTCCCTGTTCGCTATAGGTGTGATAGCCGTAGTTCGTTAATTTGGCGAAAGCTCTGCTTAGGTCATTGCTAAAAGCCTCCCGACTTGCAAAATATGCGATAGCAAAATACAAAAGCAGTTTCAGTTCAATCTCTGGAGTTGCTTTCTGCATTATGTATGGATGTGACCTTCAAAAAACATTGGAACAATCTTCTATTTTAATTTCTTTGCATAGTCACTAGGATTGACATTAAACTCATCTTTAAAACATTTGCGAAAATAACTGGAACTACTGATTCCTACCATTGACATTATTTCAGTCAACGTATATTGTCCTGTAACGATTAATTCCTCAGCTTTGCGCATCTTGATTTTAAGGACAAACTTATTAATTGAAAGACCTGTTAAAGTTTTGATTTTACGGTATAATGTAGAACGACTCATAAACACTACATCTGTTAAAGTCGCTATATTTATTTCTTCGTGTTCAATATTCTCCTCTACAAATGAAGTCAGTTTGATTATAAACTCTTTATCTAATCTATTCATTGATTCATTTGTCAATTCTGATTTCGTCAAAATAGAGTTGGTAAATGAAGCCGCCATTTTCTTTCTGGATTCCAATAAGTTTGAAACTCTACTTTTCAAAAGATCAGCACTAAAAGGCTTGGTAATATACGAATCGGCTCCTACTGAATATCCTGTAGTTTTATCCCGAATAGAATCTTTAGCCGTAAGTAATATAAATGAGATATGGCTTGTTTGAACATCGTCTTTGATTTTACTGCAAAATTCAATACCATCCATCACTGGCATCATGATATCACTTATTATAATATCCGGGGATTTTGCAATAGCTATTTCAAGCCCTTCCTGCCCATTATTGGCTGTGATTACATGAAAAGAGTCTGAAAAAACATCTGTTATATAAGCTTGTATATCCTGATTATCTTCAACAATAAGCAATATCGGTTTCGTTTCAAATGATTCAGTAGCATATGGCTCATTTTCCTGTAAATGAGATGCTTCAGAGTATAATCCAGTCCGGGCTAATCTGACACGAAACATCGTTCCCTCATTTAGTTTGCTTTCTACATATATCTCCGCTTCATGCAGTTTAACCAGACTCTTTACAATAGCCAATCCGATGCCTGACCCCGCAGCCTGAAATTCGCTGTCGGCCTGAAAATAGCGATCAAAGATATGTGGTAATGTCTTAGGCTCAATTCCACATCCAGTATCTTTTATTTCTATTTCAATATAGTTACCATTGTCTACGTTTAAGTTTCTCAAACCAATACTCACACTTCCTTTTTTTGTGTATTTCAGTGCATTTGAGATAAGATTATCAAGAATAATCATTATTACCTCAGGATCATAAACAAGTTCGAAATTCCCTTCTTCTACAACACATTGAATCCGGACATTCTGATTTCTGTTCAATTCTTTGTATTTCAATGCTATTTCGTGTATTTGGTTGGAAAGATCCGACTGTAAAACACAAAGTTTTCTGTTTTGAGTTTCTGTTTTTCGAAATTCAAGAATCTGATTTACAAGATCGAGCAAGCGGGATGCATTTTTGTAAATCATGGTAATCTTCTTCTTGTAATTCTCATGTAAATTCATATCGTTTACAAAATCTTCCAACGGTCCAATGATTAAGGTCAGAGGAGTTCTTAGCTCATGTGTTATGTTAGTAAAAAAGCGAAATCGTTCATCATTCAGGTTTTGCTGCTGTAAAGAATGTTGTTTTTCGAGGTATAACGAATTTTCCAGTTGGAGTCGACGTTTGTATAATCGAATAAAATAAAATCCTGTGTATAAAACGATAATAGTGTAGAGTACTTTGGCCCACCAGGCTAGCCAAAACGGAGGTAAAATGGAAATAGATAAGTTTGAAGTGGCATCGATCCATTGCTGATTTTTATATCGTGAGCGCAAATGAAAAGTGTAATTGCCCGGAGGTAGATTTTGAAAAGTAACCTGCTTTGAATTCTGAACATCATACCATACGTTCTCAAACCCTTCCAGCATATAACTGAATTCAATCCGGTTATTGTACGAATAATCAAGCACATTGAAAAATACAGTAAAAGTGTTTTGGTTATATCGTAGTTGTATCGGATTGATTATACTATACAATGCTTCCTGGTTCTGTAAACTATTCATATTGCCAATTACTTTGAAATCTGTAATTGAAGCCGTTGGGAATTTGCTCCTTTTGGCAATTTCATCGGGCTTAAAATAACAGACACCATTGTCTGAACCAAAATAAATCACCCCGTCATCTGATTTAGCAACAGCTCCCACTCTGAAGTCACCCATAGGGATACCATCAAAATGGTCGTAATTTACGTAAGATTTATTTTCAGGATTGAGGCAGCAAATACCCGAATTTGTTCCCAGCCAAATCTGCCCGTGCGAATCCTCCGTGATGGAATTTACAGATGAATTCTTCAACTCCTGTTTAATATCAAAAGTGTCACATTCCTGATTCTTCCAGCTACTGAACATCAATAAATTCTCGCCTGTAGCAACCCACATTCTCTTCTTAGAGTCGCAATAGAATTGGTTTATACATGCTGTACTATTAGTGCCTATCGATCTGATTTTTCTGAATGATTTATCAAAAATGGTGATTTGCCCCTTTAATGTACCTACCCATATATTGCCGTATACATCTTCCGAAATTGCATGAACCATATTCGCAACATTGTCTGAATTATGAACTAATTTCCATTCGACGTGGTTGCATGAATAATTATAGATATAAAGGCCGTTATTTGTTCCAATGTAAATTCTTTTAAATTTGTCTTCAAGAAAACAATTTATCTCGGTGCTTTTGCATTTGAACAAGGCTGACATGTTATTGAAAGACTTGTTTTTGAGGCTATAGCGATATATTTTACCACCATAAGCTCCAAACCAGATATTATTCTCAGAATCAGCAAAGGTGGAAATAATTAAATCTGTCACAACATTGTTGGAATGATTGTAGTTATTGATTTTAGTATTGTTCCGAAAAACGTCGATACCACCTCCGTAAGTGGCAACCCATAAAGCCGAGTTTTTGTCAATAGTTAGTCCTGAAACAACCGGATGGCTCAGGCTATTCATATTATTGATAACCGGATTGTAATTGTAGGATTGAAACGGAAGATTGTTGTTGGCATAAAAATTAATTCCCCCATCAGTTGCTATCCATACATTGTCGTAAGAGTCGTGAAAAATAGAATTTATATTTGCATGAGAAAGCTGATCAACTTCATAACCTGCTTTTATATGCTCAAATGTAACTTTTGAAAGTGATTTTGTGAAAAAGAACTGTTTTAAATCTAATATATTCACTCCCCCATTCTCCGTTCCGATAAATAACTTTTTATCATTACTTTCATCAATACACTTGATGATATTACTTGATAATGAATTTTTATTGCCCGGAATACTCCGAAATACAATAAACGTTTCATCAATTGGATTAAAAAGCGCTAATCCATTTTTGGTGCCCACCCATATGTTATTGTAGCTATCTTTATAGACTACAAACACATTATTATCTGGAATACTGGTGGGGTCGCTGGGATTATTCCTGTAATTCCGGGCAATCTTATCTTTTATATTGATAATGCTCATACCATCCATGACGTGAGCAACGTATAAATTACCCTGATGATCATCACAGACGTTCCAACACATATTGCTGACTAATCCTTTTACAGTCGATTTATCAAAATGTTCAAACTTCTGAGTGTTCTTATTCAAACGATCTACACCTCCGCTATATGTCGCAATCCAAAGATTTGCATCAGTACCATTAGTAATATCTGTAATACCATCGTTGCAAATACTGCTTTTATCTTTAGGATTATTTCGATAACTGGTAAATTGAGACGTTAAGCAATTGAATGAATTTAGACCTGTTCTTGAATTGCCAATCCAGATCATATTGTTATTTAAATCCGAAAAAACCACATTTAATCCATTTCCGTTTAATGAATTTCTTCCCGATTTACTAAATACCTTAAATCTGTTACCGTCAAAACGGTTTAGCCCGCTAATGGTTGCAAACCACATTATCCCTTGTTTATCCTGTGCTATTCCTGTAACATAATTGCTTGACAATCCCTGCTCCATCTTGATTTTTTGAATTATGCGTGCTTGAATGGGTAGCAGTGAGTTTACAATTAATATCAGTAATAAAATGATGTGTTTCTTCATAAAACATATAAATATTAGATACACTCAAAGTTACTCAAATTCTTATACGTATTCAAACTATGGCAAACTCTGCTATAAAGAGATTTCATAACTATACTATGAGCGTTGAATTTATACTGGCTTGAAATTAAGTGATATAGCTGTTTGTTGTTGCTCCGGGATTTCAATATAATGTTATTGCAACTGAGTTTGCAGAGTCAGTTTTCGGGGAATTTTGAGCCATTTGAGACAACGAATGATTTGATTGAGCTGCAATTTTTTTTCAGTGCACTATACTTTTGCTCCGATTCCTAATGAATCAAATAGACAATCTATTATTTACCCTTAAATTAAGTTATCATGAAGCAGATTTTCATTTGTGCGGTACTATTATGTACTTCTTTTTTTCTTACAAAAGCATCCAATCTTATTCCTGAATCTGGAGCTAAGTACTACATTGTAGCAACCGGGACCGGAATGGTAATCGGAGGTCTTCCGACCAATCAACCCAGCGTAAACAAAGCGGAAATATCAGCCACACAACGTTTCGAGTTCATTCCGGTTTCCGGTTTGACAGACACCTATTACATCAAGAATGACACCGCCTATTATCTAGGGAAATGGTATGCTAATTCATGGTCAACAACTTATTCAAACAGTATTGACGGTGCAAATTCTCAATGGTTTCTTGACGGAGCTACTGCATCCAACATCCGCCTAAAAGTCAATTCAAGTGGATATATAGGCTATAACTCAATTACCGACACCCCCCTTTGGTGCGATAAAAACAATACATTTTCCGGAGGTACATTCAAGTTAATCAAAGCAGTAGATTTGATTAAAAATAATCTGTTTGATGGTGGCTTTGAAAATGCGGATTCAGAAGGTGCACCCATTGGTCTGTGGATTAATGATCTTGGATTAACTTATGGGGGTGACTCAAAATCGCGTATTCAAACCTCTTCCGGTTACGAATCAACAGGCGCTAATAGCTTTTTACTTAATTTCCTTGGCTCAGCAAGTAGCAATTCATACAGTTCAATAAGCAACAAAATAACCAATTTAATTCCTGGAGCAACTTATCAATTAAGTTTCAATTATAAACAAAGTGTATCGGGTGCAAGTGAAACAGCAACAAAAGCCTTTGCTGCAGCAACTGCAAATGCTTCCTATACAAATGCATTAGGAAGTGTATTTACAACCACACCTCCTGCCAACTTAACCAGTGCGCAAGCTGTTTCTTCAGGAACATTCACTTTTGTGGCTCCTTCAAATGGCACTTGCTACCTCGTCTTTGCGAAGTCTAATTCTTCGGCAAGCTATAATTTAAATATTGACGACCTTGTTCTGACAAAAACTGCAGACCCCAACCCGACAGTAACTACAACAGCATCTTATCTTGTATTTGATGAAATTAAAACTACCGGCTCGTTTAATGTATCAGGCTTTTCTTTATCAAATCCAATTACAATTTCAACTCCAAGTGGTTTTACTGTAAATCAATCGTCTCTATCTGCTACATCATCCGGAGTAACTGTAAATGTTACATACGATGGTAAATCATCAACAAGTGGGTACATAACTTTAACCAGTGGTACTGCTAAGGCAAGAGTTCGGGTAGTAATACGAAAAAATTCAGATGGTTTTACAAGTCTGTATCCTTCATTGACAAACATTATTGCCGATCCATATCTTAACAGCTTGTCAACTTACGGAGGCTGGGGATCAAAAAGTATTATTACTGACACTACTTTAGTTTATTGCGGTAGTAGTTGTGCTGCTCTGTATGGTTCTTGTGGCACTTCATTAGACTACGCATTAACAGGCAAAGTGAGTGCTAATTCGAGATATCGTTTTAAAGCAATGGTAAAAACTGACGCAGAATTGAGTTTTACTATGAATGGATGTGGTATCAACAACTCCACTTCTGATTATCAAATCGTTGCAAATACAGCAGGAGTTTGGCAAGCTGTAGACTTTACATTCACAACGGGAACATTGGCAAACAATCAGAATCTGTGGATCAATAGTTGTAGCGGATCAAACAGAGCTACAATTGCTTATATAGACAATATGGAGTTATATGATATATCGTCAACCACAAAAGTCAATGAAATAACAACAATCTCAAATCAGCAAGTTTTCGTTAAAGACAATAAAATCATGATCAATATGAGTCTTGAACAGAAATCAAATGTTGAGTTCTCTGTTTACAATATGCAGGGGATGCTTCTTTCTAATGAAAAAGCAATTTTGGAAGCCGGTCAGAATATGAAAACAATAAACTCGCCATTGGGTTTTGGTGCTTATTTGGTTTCTGTTTCGTGCGATGGTAAAACAAAAACATACAAAGTAATTAAATAGTATCACTAAGAACAGAGGTTGTCAGTTTTTTTGACAACCTCTGTTCTGTAATTCAAAACTTATTCGACCGTCAATACCAGGACAATTCATTTACTTAACAATTACACTTCAATGAAAACAACTGTTTTGAAAAGCAAGCTTGCACTGATGTTATTATTCCTGCTTGGAATAACAACAATCAAGGCTACAGAAATTGAACCCATGGAAACCGGAAAATTTCAACCTACATGGGAATCATTAAAACAATACTCAGCAGCACCTGAATGGTTTGAAGATGCCAAATTTGGTATATGGGCACACTGGGGCCCTCAATGCCAACCAGAATTAGGAGACTGGTTTGCACGTTTTATGTATTTCGATGGGTCGCAGCGCAACTGGTTTACCAGCAATTACGGTACTGATCCTAAACTCGGATTTAAAGAGGTGATGAATAGCTGGAAAGCCGAAAGCTGGAATCCGGATACTTTAGTAAAAGTATATAAGGCGGCTGGGGCAAAGTATTTTTTTGCTTTGGGTAACCATCATGATAATATGGATTTATGGGATAGTAAATATCAGCCATGGAATAGTGCCAAAATTGGACCTAAAAAAGATTTATTGTCAGGTTGGGAAAAAGCAGCCAGAGCGCAAGGCTTGTATTTTGGTGTCAGCATTCATGCTTCTCATGCATGGTCATGGTATGAAATTTCGCAAAATTATGATGGAAACCTTACTGCAGCAGATGGTACAGGAAAATGGTGGGCAGGTCTTGATCCTCAGGATTTGTACGCTCAAAACCATACTCCAAGTTCAGGCTGGACAAGTTCAGGTACGATTCACTCAGAATGGAACTGGGTAAACGGGGCTTCAATTCCATCAGCAGCCTATTGTGATAAATTTTACAATCGTACGATGGATATGATCAATAAGTACAATCCGGATTTGATTTACTTCGATGATACATCGCTACCTTTTGTTGCTGTTGATAACTCCGGTAATCGCTCAACTTCAACAGTGAGCGATGTGGGCCTGAAAATTGCAGCAAGTTACTATAACAAAGGCGCAAATGCCAATAACGGAAAAGTAAACAATGTGATCTTTGGAAAAATACTCACTGAAGATGAAAAAGAATGCATGGTGTGGGACGTGGAGCGTGGTATCCCTGATAAACCCCAGAAAAAACACTGGCAAACATGTACCTGCATTGGCGATTGGCATTATTTAAAAGGTGCAACATATAAGTCGGCAAGCACTGTTATTCACATGCTTATAGATATTGTCAGCAAAAACGGAAACTTATTATTAAATATCCCATTAAAAGGAAACGGAACTTATGATAGCAATGAAGCGGCAGTTTTGCAGGGAATTACAGCATGGATGGATGTAAACAAGGAAAGCATTTACAGTACTCGCCCCTGGGTAATATTCGGTGAGGGACCGTCAGCACAAAGAGCTAATTCGCTTACCGCACAAGGGTTTAACGAAGGTAGCTCATACGATGTAAAAGACATTCGTTATGTACATAAGGGAGATAGCGTTTTGTATGTAACACTTATGGGATGGCCTACAAATGGTAAAGCTGTCTTGGAAAGTTTGGGTTCAAATTTTCCATATTTGACTCAAAGTATCAAAAGTCTGAAAATGTTGGGAGGTGGTGAGTTGGCTTATACCCGCTCAGCAGATAACCTTACAATAACACTTCCAACAACTAAGCCGTCAACAGCCGACATAGGAATTGCATTTAAAATTACACTTAATCAGTTTACATACGAAGATTTCCAGAGTTTAATAAAAACAGCGGAACGTACTGATAGCATTGCCAAACTGAATGTTGGAACTAGTACGGGACAATATAATAGTGATTCAATTGCCTGCCTCGAAAGTGCAATTGCAAAAGCCAAGCTAACAAATTCGTCTAATATCTCAACAGAAATAAAAGCAGCAGCAGACATTTTACAAGCTGCCATTATTTCATTTGTCTCAGGTGGACGCAATACAGGCGGTATAATCAACTATCCTTATTCACAAAACATTACAAAGAAATATCTGTCCGATGCACGAATCTTCTCACGTTCGGATGCTATTACCCTGGGAACTTCCCGCTTTGGGTTATTGGGTGAACCATGGGTTTATAACAACGCCATTCTCAATCAATCAGGCTTAGGTGGATACGATAATTACAATTCAACCCAGTCTATCGGTATCCAAAAATGGAATGCTACTGATCCGGCTATTACAAATGGTAAAATCTATCAAACCGTCACACTCCCTGCCGGAACATACAAATTAAAAATAAAAATCAATGAATCATGGGGCTATGCGAAAGGAGAGAATTTTTTATCTGTCACTGCCGGAAATACAGTTCCTGAATCTGCCAAAGTCCCAACAGAGGCTTTAGCGTACTATGATATGAGTACGACGTCCACAGCATCTCCGATGCAGATAAATTGTTGCACTTTTACGCTACCTGCTACAACACAGGTTTCCATTGGATTTTCATGCACTCTTGCTGCATCTGCCACTACGAGAAGTATGAGAGTAAACGAAATACTCCTGTTGGATAACGCCGGAAACGATATTTCATCTACTTACCTGAAAAACTACACGAATATCCAACGAAAGGACGCTTCATCAAAACGTTTTGGAACACCTGCAAATTGGACAAGTTCATTAAACATTCCTCAAACAGATGGAAGCGGAACTAAGCAGGGGATTGACAAATATCCTGGATATAGTACGTTAATGATGGGTGTTTGGTATGACATTGCAAACTCTACCACTGATGCAAAAAATGCTAAGTTATACAAAAGCGTAACGCTGCCTGCAGGTAAGTATTTCTTTGGTGCAAACTACAATACCCTTTATCAAATGAGCAGTGCTTATATGTTTGCATCTAAAATTGTACCTACGATGTCTGATGTGGAATCAACCTCTATAGCATGTCGTAAAATAGGAGCTGATGCAGCAGATACTAATCTATATGGAATTGAATTCGATCTTCCGGCTACCACTACAATAAATCTTGGCTGGATAGCAGATCTTTCTACAAATTCGACACAGGAATTCAGAGTAAACGAGGTCGAGCTGCTAAAAGTTATGTCTGCTTCAGATACTTTTGATCAAAGTAACGCAATTACTGCATCTACAAATACCGATCTTGTATTAAAGTTCAGCGAATTTGCCAGAGTCCCAAGTTCTGCCGGGATATATTCAATGAACGCACTTGACAATTCAGGATATTTGGCAGGAACATCAGGAGGAAGTTTAGACTTGGGGGTTATTGATTTTGGAGCTAATAAATACAACAAAGCTTATGTTTACACTGCAAATTCAGCGACATTATCCAATGATGCAAGTTATTTGCTGTTCCTTGATTCTGACACAGTTCCATTTGCCAATATCCAGGCATTGACCACTGCTGGCGCTACTTTTTCTGAAAAATCGGAAACAACTATCGCATCTATAAGTGGTCTGCACAATGTAAAACTTAAATTCAATAATCACACCTCTTCTTTATTCTCAGTAGGTTTTGTCGATGCCAACAGAAGTACAGGATTGAATGATGTACAAATAAATAATTCGTATAAAATATACGCAAGTAATAATAAGATAAGAATAGAGGGCGTAGATAATAGAAAGGTAGAAGTATATACCCTTAATGGTAAATTACTAAAAACCAGAAACAATGTGGTAGGGTCTATTGAGTTTAATCTTGATAGTGGAGCTTATCTTGTTGTTGTTGGAAGAAAAGCCACAAAAGTCATATTATCATAAAAAACGAATCATTTAGTCCTTCCCTTTTTTTATTAGTTCACTATCAATATTTCGTTCTTTGTTTGTAACTTTAATGGGCTTTGCGGATAGCACTAAAAAACGTCACAAGAGTTGGGGACTTTTGTGACGTTTTTCTTATTAAACCCCAGCGATACCAGATACCAGCCTACGAAAGTCAGTTGTTTTGAATAACAAACTTGAAATAGTTGCTGTGTGCTGATTTGGTGAACTTGGAAGAAAAAGGGAGGGATAAGATGGATTAATCAGACTGGATTTGTTATTTTTTGATGATCGTTCGGAGGATCAGACGGTTTATTTCTTGGCTAAGACCTGAAGGTTTTGATTTAGCTCAACGCGACAAGCGGCTTAGAGCCGCTGTTCGCTTGCCGGGAAGCGTCTCGAAGCCCACACCGAACAGCGGCTTCACGCCGCTTGTCGGATTCTGTCGTTGAACGGCTGACTGCGGTTTTGTCAGGACGGGGGGATGAACTTTTTTAATGGTACATTCATTATGACAAAAGAAGAATTGGAAGAAAAATTGAAGGTTAATAATGTTCCAGAAACATGGTACTCTTTAAATAAAGGGTTAAAACCAGATGCTTTAATTTTGACAAAAGCTCATTCTTTCTGGGAGTTTTTCTATTTAAGCGAAAAAGGAGATAGAAGCTCATATGAATATTTCTTGACGGATGAAGAAGCATATGAGCATCTTTGGAAAGAAATTAGTAGTAATCTTCGTTTTTATAGGCCACCTGTTTCCGGTAATGTACAATAATCGCAGTTAGGTAGTTTGGCGACGGCTTAGCTATCCCCTTCTTGTCGTAAGCATTGAAGGTAACTCCTGGTTCAAGTTTTCAAAACTTGGACCTAAAACAAGAGCAGTTTGTAACTGTTTGAGAAATATTCAGTTTGAAAACTGATATAGTTTTGAGTCCAAGTCCCCGCTGCGCTCAAGACATGAACTAGGCGCTGTGTGCTGATTTGGAGAACCTGGAATAAAAAGGGATGTAGACATAGTTGGTTGCTCAATAGCTTGTTACGGCTTTTTTATGCGTATTGAGGTTGTTGTTTGACTTATGCAGAACAGGGGATTCTTCTTATAGCTGCCGCAAGATATCCAGCCAGTTGAGGCTTTATGGTTGCTGCGGTTGATACGAATAGTGGTAGCCAGGATAAGTCTAAAAGTGAAATACTGTATAATCCTGATAGCAGGATTTTAATAGAATGCAAATGACTGTAAATCCTGATACCAGGATATTGTTCAAATGCGAATGACTGCTAAAACCTGATAGCAGGATTTTGGTTAAATGCAACTGAATGCAAAAACCTGATACCAGGATATGGATTAAAAGTGAATGATAGTAAAATCCTGATAGCAAGATTTTGATTAAGTGTGATGGAAGTCAAATCCTGATAGCAGGATAAAAGTAAAATGCTGCGGAATAGATAATCCTGATAGCAGGATAATGATAAACAGGGTAAATATCATTATCCTGTCGCGCCGGATAAAAGAAAATAGAAGAACTATCGTAGTATGTGATGATTTGATGAATATCTCCAACCGGTGGGACTTTCCGGGTGCAGCGGTTTTTAACCGCTGATTTGAATTCCCTGTTTCCTGTAGGTATGATGGCCGTAGTTCGGTAATTTGGCGAAAACTCTGTTTTCGTCATTGCTAAAAACAAGCCTCCCGGCTTGCAAAAATATACGATAGCAAAATACGAAAGTAGTTTCAGTTCAATCTCTGGAGCAGCTTTCTGCATAATGAAGGGACTTGAGGTGGATAATCGGGAAGGAATGGTTATTTTTGGTGGTCGTTCTGAAAGTTAGGAGTTTTTTACACTAAGGTAGGGCCAGGAGGCCTTGATTTTCAAAAGGCGGTGCTTGTCGCCTAACGGCTGAGTGCGGTTTTGCAGTCTTCGGATAACTGGAGTCAATTGATTAAATAATCTTGATATGAAACGAGCATGAACCAAAGTTCATCAAAGAGTATGACATCGTATGCGAGTTCCATACGTAGCCAAAACAAAATAAATAATGACGTATGAAAAAGATGGGTATTATAGGTTGTGGTTGGTTAGGCTTTCGTATAGCATCTCACTTCTATTCTGATTATAAAATATATGCAACGACCACGTCAGCAATAAAAAAAAGCAAACTGTGTTCACTGGGATTTGAGGCTATTGCCATAAAGTTTTCAGATGATGAAATAATGCATGGACAAAGAGGCTGTGGTATAATAAACAATCTTGATGCAATAATCATTACTGTTCCATTTTCAAAACAAACGAATATAAAACAACTGGAAAATCGTTTTGAGAATATGAGCTTATTGATTAGTGGTTTTAAGAAGCATATTTTTCTAATGAGTTCAATAGGGATATATCCACAAATAGATACAGACATTGAAGAAGATACATTTGAAGAAGATGATCTGGATCAGAATATTCTTTTTGTTGAGAATTTAATCAAAAGCAAATTTCCACAATTGAATATTCTACGATTGGGTGGATTAATGGGAGATGACAGAGTTCTCAGTAAGTATAAAATATCAGATCTTGATCAAATTGTCAACCATGTTCATTACAATGATATATGCCTTGTAATTAATCAAATGATAGAAGAAAATGTTAGTGGCAAAACCTACAATGTTGTAGCGCCTTTACATCCCAGAAAAATTGATGTTATTAATTACCAAAAAGGTATTCAGGATAAAATTCAATGCGAAAGTCAACTTCGAGGAAGGAAAATATTGACAAATCGATTAGAACGTGATCTGAATTATAAATTTACAACCCCGGATCCTAGAAAATTTCAATAAAGCTACAGCTACGACATAGGTCTTCGTGCTGTTTATAAGGGCTTTGGGGTGAATCACAGGCTACGTAGAACCGGGGAAGAATGCAGTATCTATAAATCGTGCAATAGCCAAAAAAGAAGACATCGATGGTGTGCTCGAACTTCAAAAGAAATATCACATTACTACTATCGATGAAGAGGACAAAAAAGATGGTTTTATAACCACTCTTTTTACAAGAGAGCAACTTACCCGATTAATCAATGAAGAAAATGGGCTCTTTATTGCCAAAGAAAATGATCAGGTTATCGCTTTTGTAATGGCGGCTTCCTGGCAATACTGGTCGGCATGGCCAATGTTTGCATATATGATTGAAGGTTTGTCAGACCTCGAATATCTTGGACAAAAGCTTTCAGTAGATAACTCCTATCAGTATGGCCCTGTGTGTATCGATAAACAATACCGGGGAAGTGGCTTACTTGTTGATATATTTGACTTTGCCCGGGCAGAGATGGCAAAGAGATATCCTATACTTATTACCTTTATCAATAAAGTCAATACCAGGTCGTTTGAAGCTCACACCCGAAAAATAGGCCTGCAAATAATCCAGGAGTTTGGTTACAACAATAACCATTACTACGAACTGGGATACGATACCTCAAAACCGGTGAGATAGATGAGCTTTAGCTTTCTGGAGTATATCGGATTTAGATCACGAGAGTTCCAACGTTAGCCAAGATAAAAACAAATAACCATATATGAGAGTACTAATACACAAACGATTCCCCTTGCTGCTATTGTCAGTGTTATTTATTTTGACATTAAAAGCGCAATCTGATTTCAGAACGGGGTATATAATTACTTTGCAAGGTGATACAGTTTATGGGCTAATTAACCTCAGAGGAGAAGGAGCAAATGCAAAAAGCTGTGTGTTCAAATCAAAATCAGATCAAAAAAAGACAATATATACACCGCAGCAACTAAGATCTTTTTGTTTCACCGATGGTAAGTATTATGTCTCCGGTATGTACCTGACTCCGGAAGTTCATATTCCTCAATTCTTGGAATACATATATCAGGGATCACTAAATATTCTCTATTACCCGGATGATTCAAAAGATCACTATTTTGCCATGAAAGATACGTCTGTAATCGAACTTGACCATCGTGCCAGACTAACAGGTGATGCGGAAGAAGATAGCCGGTTACTTGCTAAAGCCGAAAAGTTTAAAGGTCAGCTGAAGTATTTAACGTATGACCAGCCTGCTTTGGCTCAAAAGATCGAAAAGATGACCTGTAACTCAAAAGATCTGATATCCATTGCCGCTGTATATCAGAGCCTCAGCTTACCGTCTCGGAAAGGACCAGGTGTGAAGCTGAAAAGAGGTAAAAGACATAGCGTTGGTTATGGTTTTTTCTTATCGTCAGGCAGCTCAAACCTGACTTCTCCCCCATATAACATGTATATCAATGACTATAATGAGATTAAATCTCTTGATTTTAAGACGGCAATGACATACGAAGTCGGTGCAAATGTAGATTTCTATCCGGATTACTCCGGAAGAAACAGATTTTGTATTCAGTTATCTCCGGCACTGAATTTTGTCGAATATAAATCGAATGTGGAACGTCCTCTCGAACCGCTTCTGTATATCTATAATTTAGATATTAAATTTACAGCACTGAAAATACCTGTGCTGTTGAAGTATTCATTTAACAGCAGTAGCAGAAAGTTTATTCCTTTTATGAAAGGAGGTCCCGGATGTATGATTTACCTGAGTTCAAAGGGATATTATGAATATTATTCGACACCTCTATGGAATCAGATAAAACCGGAAACAACATACATTAAGCCGTTAAATGACATTTCCGGTGATGTGAAATTCTACATTACAGTAGGTACCGGTGTAGATATGAAATGTGGAAAAAGATTATTAACCGTTGGCGCAAATTATTTGCACGGAGAAGGTCAGTTGAAAGGACTCCGCTCCGATCTACAATTGCAAGTCGGATACACATTTTGATACCAACGCGACAAGCGGCTCTAAGCCGCTTGTCGGATTTAGACCACCTAAATAATATGCAGTAAGTTTCTGAGCGTTCCATGTTTCACCGAATACATTTAAAACCTGTTGTCTCGCGGCTTATAACTGCTTATTTTTCTTACATTTGCTATTCGTTACCCGACTACGACTAATACGACAACA
The DNA here is from genome assembly GCF_022808675.1 of Parabacteroides sp. FAFU027. NCBI lineage: Bacteria > Pseudomonadati > Bacteroidota > Bacteroidia > Bacteroidales > Tannerellaceae > Parabacteroides > Parabacteroides sp. FAFU027. The sequence continues at coordinate 444,888 of NZ_JAKZKV010000002.1, read as the reverse complement.
GAATACCATGAAGAGAAGCATAACCCTGGTTCTTCTTATCTTTTTGTGCCTGATACAAACCGTTCATGCACAGACCGGTACGTTCTATTCTCCGGACAAAGACCTTTCAAACAGCCTGATTAATTCCATTTACCAGGATCGGCGAAACTATATCTGGATAGCGACTGAAGATGGCCTCAATAAGTTTGACGGCGTCCGCTTTACCATTTACAAAAACAGACCCGGAGACAGCACTTCCCTGAAGAATAACTACGTCATCACGATGTATGAAGACTCCAAAGGTCGATTCTGGGTGGGGTGCATTAACGGACTGCTTCAATATGACCGGGCAACCGATTCGTTTCGTGATGTTGCCGTGTATGATGGGAAGCAACGGGTCTATTCGCCGATCTATTCTATTATCGAAAAGCAGGATGGAGAGATATGGGCGGCAACGTCCCGTAACGGCATTGTCAGAATTCCGAAGGGAAATGGCCCTGTTCAGGCCGATAGGAAGCTTTCTGCTCAGTTGAGCAGTAAATTCCTCGTGGCGATACATCAGGATAGCCATGGCGATATCTGGATTGCCACGGACTACCGGGGGGTGAACCGTTATTCGGCAAAAACGGGAAAAGTTACCCAGTATAAAAGTCCCGGAGAGATAGGCAGTAACCAGATTTCGGCTATTTGCGAAAGCTGCCGGGGAGAGATATTTGTAGGAACATTATCCAAAGGGTTATTCCGGTTTAATCCTGCAACGAATAAGTTTGATGCAGTACCTTACAAGTCTGGCTCTGGTGCCTTGCCGGTGAAAAGCCTTTTTGTGGATAAGCAAAAGCGTTTGCTGGTAGGAACCGACGGAAACGGGATCAAGATATACAACGAGAAGGAGGGATGTCTGGAGGATTTCAGGATACCGTGGGCGCCTTTTGATTTCTCGAGAATGAAGGTGCATGCCATTCTTCAGGACAAAGATGGGAATCTCTGGACCGGCATTTTCCAGAAAGGAGTATTCTTCTCCCCGAATAATCCCAACAAGTTTAACTATCTGGGATATAAATCCTATACAGGCAATAAAATCGGTTCAGGTTGCGTGATGTCGGTACTCAAGGACCGTGACAATACCCTCTGGGTTGGTACCGACAATGATGGTCTTTACAGCATTGCCCCCGATGGATCATCGCACCATTATACTCCTCTGAACGATGGGAAGTCTGTTCCCGGTACCATTATGTCTATTGTCGAAGGAGATAACAGTACATTGTGGCTGGGTTCCTATTTTGACGGATTTTCCAGGTTTGATAAGCATACCGGAAACTGTACTTACTACGATTACACTCTGGAAGGGCAGGCTGCGAATACATTTCGAAATAAAGTTGATTGCATTGCACGAGACCCGCAAAACCGGCTTTGGATAGGCACCAATGGAGCCGGGGTATATGTTTTTGATCCGGCTACTTCGAATTATACTGCTCACTACTCCTACTCGGCGCCTAAGGCATTCCGCCTGCATAGTGAGTGGATCAATACGATTCTGTGTGATCATGACGGCATTATCTGGGTAGGCACGTACGACGGTTTTTGCAGCATTGATCCCCGAAAGGGCAAGATTTCCGTCTATAATATGGAAAATAAGGCACTGCCTGGAAACTCGGTTTATTCTATCATCGGAGACAGAAAGGGAAATCTCTGGGTAGGTACTTCGGAAGGGTTGGCCTGTTTCAATAAGAAAACACATACATCACGCTTCTATACGACCAAAGACGGAATGGCCGATAATGTCATCTGCGGTATTCTCGAAGATGAATCTGGAAACATCTGGATAAGCACCCACGGTGGTATTTCCAAACTGATCGTTTCCCAAAACAAATTTGTCAATCACTACGCTTTCGATGGCCTTCAGGGAAATGAGTTTAGCAAGGGAGCTGCCTTCAGGGCTCCGTCGGGAGAGATGTTCTTTGGGGGCATCAGTGGTGTAACCTCTTTTTCCCCAAAAGAGATAAAAGATAAACGCACTCCGCTACACCTCTTCCTGACCGGCCTTTACATCATGGACAGACCGGTAGTGCAGGGGCAGAAATCGGGACGACACCAGATTATTGATGGCTTTATCTCGGATGTCAATACCATCCGGTTAAGTTACAAAGACAATATGTTTGCCCTGGCGTTTTCGACCTTTGACTTCAGTAATTCCCGGCATGTCTATTACCGGTACTTCATGGAGGGGGTGAGCTCCCAGTGGATGACGACCGAGAAAGGCGTCAACCGGATCAACTTTACCAACATTGATTATGGCAGTTACAAACTGCGGGTAAAAGCCTGTATCCATGATACGATGTCGGAAGAGAAAGTATTTTACATCCTGATTTCGCCACCCTGGTACTTCTCCTGGTGGGCGAAAACAATCTATTTTATCCTCTTTCTGCTTTTGATGTGGGGAATTGCCCAGTATATCCTCAATAAAATTCGCTACCGGCAGGAGATTATGCGTGTAGAGCACGCCGAGCAGATCAGTGAGGCTAAGCTGCAGTTCTTTATCAATATCTCCCACGAGATACGTACGCCGATGACCCTGATTATGAGTCCGCTGGAGAAGTTGATTAAGGAAAATAGCGATCCGGAGCATCAGAAGCTTTACCAGATGATGTTCCGTAACTCGCAGCGCATTCTCAGCCTGATTAACCAGTTGATGGATATCCGGAAAATAGACAAAGGTCAGATGACGGTGAAATTGCGTGAAGCCGATTTGGTGGGATTTATTGATGACCTGATGCAGACTTTCGAATATCAGGCTGTTAAGCGAAACATTAAATTTTCATTTGTTCACCGTGATCCGCAACTGAATGTCTGGATTGACCTGAATAGTTTTGATAAAGTATTGGTAAACTTGCTTGCAAATGCTTTTAAGTTTACACCGGATAACGGAGAAATTACGATTACCATGCAGCGGGAGGCGAATGAAAGTGCGTCAGGTCCGCTCCGGGAGTATTGTGAAATTGTGGTTTCAGATACAGGGATTGGTCTGGATGCTGATAAGATTGATAAGATATTTGAACGCTTTTACCAGATTGACAACGAGCAGGAGAAGGTTAACTTCGGTACCGGTATCGGATTGCATCTGGCAAAATCTCTCATCGAGTTGCTTCATGGAGAACTGTTTGCCCGGAATAAGCAAGAAGGGCTGGGGAGTGAATTTGTCATCTGGTTGCCATTAGGAAGTGCTCACCTGGCAGCCAATGAGATAGAAACGAATGGGCATAAACTTCCCGTTAAATCTGCTCGTGAAGGTGTGGAAACGGAGCTGGAAAAGCAATCCCTTGGCAAAGAGAAGCTGCCTAAAGCCAGAACCAACTATCGGGTGCTGGTCGTGGACGATGAGGATGAAATCCGCCATTACCTGAGCCGCGAACTTTCGGTTTATTATCATGTAAGTGAATGCCGTAATGGAAAAGAGGCACTCGATTTTATTTTGAAAGAAAAACCTCATCTGGTGATCAGCGATGTGATGATGCCGGAAATGGATGGTATTACCTTGTGTAGGAAGTTGAAGACCAATATCAATATTAACCACATTCCGATTATTCTGCTGACGGCAAAAACGGGAGATGATCATGTGGCAGAGGGGCTGGATACCGGTGCCGATGCCTATGTGGTGAAGCCTTTTAATGTTGAGTTGTTGAAGAAACAGGTGGCCAACCTGATTGAAAACCGGGAGCGTCTGGAACTGAAACCGGTGGATGCGGAGCAGAACAAGAATCTGATCAAGCAGGTTGTTTTGCGCCCGCACGATCAGGTGCTGCTGGAGAAGATCATGAAGATCATCAATGACAATATTGCCAATCCGGAGCTGAACGTCGAGACGCTGGCTGTAGGAACAGGGATGAGCCGTGTTCACATGCACCGTAAACTCAAGGAGCTGACTAATCAATCAGCCCGTGATCTCATTCGCACGATCCGTTTGCAACAGGCCGGAGAGATTCTGAAGAGTCAGAAACAAAGTATCTCCGATATAGCCTATGCGTTGGGATTTTCCAACCTGTCGCATTTCTCCAACTCCTTCCGGGAATTCTACGGTATGTCACCTTCTGAGTATGCCGAAAAGTACCGGGGAGACAAAAATGAGAGTTGATTCCTGATCATCTTATCTTCTAAACCGCAGATTCAGCCAGAATATTGAACGCTGAATCTGCGGTTTTTTGCATTATCATCAATCGTAGAATGTAAGACCAAATAGCAAAATCCCCGATTATTCCAGAAAAGACCTTTGCAGATATATCATATATATAATCCCGGACTAAACGAAATCAGGTTGGTTTTGATATTAGAATACAATCCCAGAGCCAGGAGCTCTGTCTTTCCATTCAATTTTCTGTCAATTTATCCCCGGATTTTATATCACAAGCACTTCGTTTTTGAGATTATAGGGTACCAAAAAATCCTCCTTTTTTATCTTTGAATTAATCAAAATAGCCAGATATCATCGGTTTGTAACGCAGAATCAACTTTATGTAACGAATATGCAAAGCATGTAACACGCAGAAAAGCTTTTGAGTAACGGGCGTAATACAATTTTTTATTCAGGCATTAGCTTTGTGTCATTCGATGTTTAACCCTAAAATCAATTCCAGCTTATGAAAAAAAACGTAACCATTACCTAGACCAGATTGAAACTACCAAAAATCTAAACTTGCAGACTAACTATCTATTAATTGATTTCTAATACAAACAAATATCAAAAATGAAAAACGCAATTCTACACAGGCCGCTGAGCCTATTGTTACTACTTGTATTTTTCCCGATATGTGCTTTCGCGCAAACGATTACCGTTAAAGGAGTCGTGAAAGACGAAAAGGGAGAGACCCTTCCGGGTGTGAATGTTGTGGAAACCGGTACAAAGAACGGAACGATCACAGGAGTTGACGGAAAGTTCCAGATCAAAGTATCCGGCCAATCCAGTATCTCATTTTCTTTTGTTGGTTTTGATACCAAAACTGTTTCAGTAAAAGGTCAAACGCAAATCAGTGTTGTTTTGCAGGAAAATAAAAAACAACTAGAAGAGGTCGTAGTTATCGGATACGGTAATCAAAGAAAAGAAGCTGTAACAGGATCTGTAGCCTCAATCAAAGGTGATATAATACGCGAAGTGCCGGCATCTAATATCTCACAGGCATTGCAAGGACGTGTAGCCGGTGTACAAATGGCACAAACATCCACTAAGCCGGGCGCTACCATGCAGATTCGTATCCGTGGTACACGTTCTATAAACGCAGATAACGATCCGTTGATTGTACTTGACGGTATTCCTTTCTCGGGAACAATTGCAGATATCAGTCCTGATGATATCAAAAGTATTGATATTTTGAAGGATGCTTCTGCGACTGCTATTTACGGTTCCCGTGGTGCAAATGGTGTTATTCTGATTACTACCAACAAAGGTTCAAAAGGTCAGAAGGAGCAGGTCACCTATAGTGGCTATTATGGCTTCAAAAATGCAGTCAAGTATCCGATGATGAATGCTACTGAATATGCAGCGCTGCGTGCGATAGCCGGCCTGAATACACCGGGAGCTGACGAGCCTAATGTGAAAAATGCAGACGGAACTTATACTTATTCAGCAAATACTGACTGGCAGGATTTGTTTTACCGTACCGGTACGGTGCAAAGTCATGACTTGGGTGTTTCCAGTGGTAATGAAAGGGGAAGCTATAAGTTTGGCGCCGGTTATTATCGGGATGAGGCTGTAATACCGGGGTCTGATTACAACCGTTATTCAATAAGAGCTTCTGTTGATCAGGAGGTTGGGAAACTATTCCGTATAGGATTTACTACAAACAACAACTTCAATATTACAAACGGAGCCAGCCTCGGAATGGGGGGCGTGTTAAGTATGTCTCCATTGGTAAATCCGTACAATGAGGATGGTACACTAAAAAGAGTTGTTGCTATGCCTAAAGATAACCAGTGGGTACTTACCCGTGAGAGTATTAATGCTTTGGGTGATAAATGGATAGATAAGACTAAAGCGTATGGTTCTTATAACTCTGCTTACGGGGAACTCAAGATTCCGGGAGTGGAAGGCCTGAAAGCGCGTGTAAACGTTGGTGCGAACTACCGTCAAAGTAATGGTGGTAGTTACACCGGAATTGGAGTCTTTAGTTCTACTCCTGATTCTCCAAACTCAGCTTCTATCAATAATTCACTCACTACCAACTGGGCTGTAGAGAACTTGTTGACTTACGATCGTGAATTTGCAGAAAAACACAGGGTAAACGCAGTTGCTCTATATTCGGCAGAAGAGACACAATACAATAGCTCTTCATTCTCCAGAAAAAATATCTCAGGCGATAATTTCCAGTATTTCAACCTGGCTAATAGTTCGACAAGTAGCAATGATGACATTACTATCAATCCCGGTGGATATTCAGTGAGTGGGCTAATATCATATATGGGACGTGTCATGTATTCGTATGATGATCGTTATATGATCAGTGCAACTATTCGTACTGACGCTTCTTCCCGATTAGCTCCGGGACACAAATGGCATAGCTATCCGGCATTATCATTAGGTTGGAATATTAATAAGGAATCCTTTATGAAAGATGTTACCTGGCTGGACGCCCTGAAGCTGCGTTTAGGTTACGGACAAACATCAAACCAATCAGTAGCTCCTTATGCTACACTGGGTAAATTAAGTACTCGTCCATATAACTATGGTACTTCTTATGCTACTGGATACTATGTGACAGATCTGCCCAACCCTAATTTGGGATGGGAATATTCTATCACCAAAAATGCAGGTCTTGACTTTTCATTCCTGAAACATCGTTTATCTGGTACATTTGAGTACTATACTACTGATACGAAAGATTTGTTATTGGCGGTAAATCTCCCTGTGACTTCTGGTGTTAACACTATTATGGCCAATGTGGGATCCACCCGGAATAATGGTTGGGAGCTTTCACTTAACGGCGTGATCCTAGATAACGTAAATGGTTGGACCTGGGAGGCTGGAGTTAACCTCTACTCCAACAAAAATAAGATTGTGAAGCTAAATTCCGGTCGTGATAAAGATATTGATAACTGGTTATTTGTAGGCCATCCGCTCAATGTAATCTATGACTATAAAAGAATTGGTATTTATCAGACCGATGAAGAGGCCAAGCTATATGAGGGATCACAGGGCAAAAAAGGGATGATTAAAGTTCTCTATACCGGTACATATAATGCTGATGGTACTCCGACAAGAATAATTAATGAGCAAGCAGACAGACAGGTTATTGATTGCGATCCTGATTTTCAGGGTGGTTTTAATACCCGTGTTGCCTATAAGGGATTTGACCTGAGTGTGGTAGGCGCATTCCAGCATGGAGGTATATTGAACAGCACACTCTATGGTACAAGTGGCTACCTGAATCTTGAGGATGGTCGTAGAGGCCAAATCAAGATCGACTACTGGACGGAAAGCAATACAGGTGCAAAATTCCCAGCTCCGAATACTCCAAAAAGTAATGATAACCCGAAATATGGATCTACATTGGGATATTTTGATGGCTCATATTTGAAAGTTCGCACCTTCACTTTAGGATACAACCTGAACCCCAAATTAACCCGTAAAGTCGGTATGGAAAGAGTACGTTTCTATTGCACAGTACAAAATCCATTCGTGTTGTTCTCTCCATATCACAAACAATCAGGTATGGACCCGGAAACCAACTCCTATGCTAATGATGGCTCCACTGCTGCTGTAGCGTATTCAGGGAACCTGAAGCGCTTGCTTACTGTGGGTTACAACACCCCGGAATCTCATAACTATCTGATGGGTCTAAATATAACTTTTTAAATAGATTACAATGAAACGCATATATAATAAAGCTTTGCTGGGAACATTGCTGATGGCAATGTTTCTGATGGGATGTACTGATATACTGGATGAAAAGCCACGCAGTCAATACACTCCTGAATATTTCAAAACCGAGGCCGGTGTAATGGGCGGTTTAACTTCATTGTATGCCAGTCTTCGCTACATATATGGTAACGGATACTATTACAATGCTTTGATTACCGGAACTGATGAAGCGACTTATGCTCAGAGTGCAGACCAGAACTTCAAGGATATGGACTTCTCAGGAGCCGGAACACTGACTGCATCGAGTAGCCGCTCAGATGTTCTTTGGAATAATACATATCCAGCAATTAATACCGCCAGTGGAATTATTGAAAATGCGTCTGCAGTTGGAACAGTTTCAAACTCACTCGTTGCTGAAGCCCGGTTCTTTCGTGCATTCGATTATTTCCTATTGGTTCAGACTTTTGGTGGAGTTCCTCTGGACTTGGGAGCCGGAGAACTGAAGTTTAACTCAAGCTCATCCAGAACCTCAGTACGTAACACCGTTCCTCAGGTTTATACCAAAGCAGTTTTTCCTGATTTGCTGACCGCAATAAATGATTTGCCGGCAACGGGACGTGTTACCGGTGGTGTTACCAAAACAGTTGCACGCCTTTATCTGGCAAAAGCTTACCTGACTTATGGCTGGTGGCTTGAAAATCCGAACAACATTCCGACCTATCCGGTGTGTGACCGCACTGATCCGGACGGACATAATGCAGCATGGTATTTCCAACAGGCATACAACATCGCTACAGCAGCAATCAATGCGCCAGGCTCATATGGTTTACAACCAACCTATTATGATGTAAATCTGGGTCCAAATGACCGTAATAACGAGATTCTGCTTTATGCTGACCATACAGAGGCAAGCGAAGCTTATAATGGTTCAAGTTTGACCTATGGCGGTGGCGGCGGTGCCGATAACTTTGCTGTCTGGATGATGACCTGGAACTATACGAATATCAAGAGCTCGGCGAATACAGGATGGAGTTCATTGGTAAATTCAGTACAACGTGAAGCAGAGCAACACCTGGGACGTCCATGGACCCGTATGTGTCCTACTATCGGAGTTATCAAGAATACATTTGCGGATAAAACCAATGACTCTCGCTACGATGGTACATTCACAACTGTTTATCGTGGAAACTGGGGTAAAGCAGGAAACACAACTGCGAGTTTGTATAACGCAAATAATCTGCCGGTAAGTAATGGTGATGCAATCCTGACATTCCTGGATAATGAACCTTCTACTGCGATTGATTATTCAAATGCAACTTATAAAAGTAATATTGGTGCCGGAGTCCTGCCGGGAAGAGCTGATTATGTAATATCTCCGAATGGCATTAGCCGTATTGTGTATCCAGGATTATGGAAACTTGGAGTTTATCGTACCGATAACAAAACAGGTTTAGGTCAACCGAATGCAGCAAGTACCCGTCCGTTCAACATTGCCAAATTCTCAGAGCTCTATTTTATCGCTGCTGAGGCTGCTGTAAAGGGTGCAACCACAAACTCAGGTCAAAGTGCCCGGGAGTTGATCAATGTGATCAGAGCCCGTGCCGGAAAATGGCGTTGGAACAATAATGGAAATGTGGCTAAAGTAGAAGATAATAGTGCTGCTTTGACTGCGGCTACACCTGCCACAATTACCGTTGATTATATTCTTGCGGAACGTTCCCGTGAATATTTCGGCGAAGGATACCGCTGGTTTGACCTTGTGCGTACACAGAAGTGGGCCGAATATGCAGGAACTTATCAGATATGCGGTGATAAGTATGGTGATCACACCCCGATCACAGTCACCCGTACTATTGATTCAAAATACTATCTGCGTCCTATTCCACAAGGTCAGCTTGATGGAATGGAGATGTCGGATGAAGAAAAGGCAGCTTATCAGAACCCTGCTTACGTTGTAACTAAATAACTAAATTAAAAACCCTGACAGGCCCAATCGCCTGTCAGGGTTATAATTCTATCTTTTTTCAAATTGGCAAAATGCCACAATCTCAGGATTCAATAGGGATAAAATATTTCTTACATCATTTCTGAACTTAATTTTTTCACGACACACATTATCTACAAACAATGACCTTTCATTGTTGCATGGCCAATGTCATGCCGTATTTCAAGGATAAACAGTTTGTTTTCCAGAACAAAAAGTAAAATTCTACTAACACCCGATTATATGGATTTGTCAACACAAAAAGTCTCAGTTTTTGAGAAGGTAGGTTACAGTCTTGGCGATTTGGCGGCCAACCTTGTTTTCCAGACTCTGATCACCTATTTAGCTTATTTTTATACCGATATTTATGGGTTAAAGAACACCGATGCCTCGATAGTCATGCTCTCAGTGGGATTGGTGGCTGCCTTTGCATTTAATCCGGTTATCGGCGTGTTGGCCGACCGAACCAATTCAAAATGGGGGAAATTCAGACCCTGGATACTCTACACGGCTGTCCCTTTAGGAGTGGTTGCATTTCTTGCATTTTCCACACCGCATTTTTCCTATAAAGGTAAATTGATCTATGCGGCCGTTACTTATACCTTCCTGTTGTTGTTATACGCATCGAGCAACCTACCATACTCTGCACTGAGTGGGGTATTGACCGGAGATATGGGGCAACGCAACAGCATCTCGGCATACCGTTTTGTGGCAGTTATGTTTGCACAGTTTTTCGTACAGGTATTCATGTTGCCTATTATCCAGTTTGCAGGTAAGGGCGACAAAGCCGTTGGTATTGAGGTCGTGATGTCATGGTTGGCCATCATTGGTTCGATCATGTTGTTGATCACTTTCTTCTCTACCCGCGAACGAATAGTGCCGAGTCCGGAGCAGAAGTCATCCCTGAAAGACGATTTGACAGACCTTTCGCGTAACCGTCCGTGGCTGATTATGCTAACGCTGACTATTCTGGTGTTTATCACGCTGGCCATGAAAGGCGGGGCTTACGTCTATTATTTCAATAACTATGTGGATAAAGCGGCTCTGACCGATTTTATCAGTCCGGTCGTTGCAGTTCTGTCTGGTGTCGGACTTAACTTTTTTGGCACTGATCCTGTTTCAGCAGGATTCGGATTGTTCAATGGCGGAGGAATCATTTGCATGATGATTGGTATCTCTTTCTCCAAAAGATTTGCAGATAAATATGGCAAACGCGATGTTTATATAACCGGCTTACTGGTAGCCACATTCTTCGTATTTGACTTTATCTTTTTCTCTCCGAAGAGCGTTTTTCTGATGTTCGCATCTCAAATGCTCCATGGGCTTACCTATGGGGTTACTATTCCGATTCTCTGGGCTATGATTGCCGATGTGGCGGACTACTCAGAGTGGCGGACTAATCGCCGTGCGACTGCGATCATCTTTTCAGCTATGATGGTGGGGTTGAAAGCCGGACTCTCCATTGGTGGAGCGTTAGTGGCGTGGATTTTAAGCCTGTATGGTTACATTCCCAAACAGGCTGCAACCGGTGCAGAGATTATACAACCGGAGTCGGTTGCCCAGGGAGCCAAAATGCTTGTCAGTGTTTTTCCTTCCATTCCATTCCTGATTGGAGCAGGGTTACTCTTTTTCTATGTGATTGACAAAAAAATGGAAGTGAAGATTGAAGCAGAGCTGAAAGCTCGCAGAAGTAGCGAAAATAAAGAGATATCAGAACCCGTACTGGAGACTGAACCCGTTACAATTGATTAAATCACGAAAATAATTTATCTCATTATAAATGCAAATCAAACGATCTCTGGTTGCGGCGGTTGCACTACTGACAATCATATTTACTCCGGGAAAATGCATTGCCCAACAAACAGTTAAAGATGCTCTTAAGGGAAAATTCCTGATCGGAGCAGCAATCAACGATGATCAGGTGACGGGTAAAGATTCTCTTTCGGATAAAATTCTGATACAACATTTTAATTCCATCACAGCCGAGAACTGCATGAAAAGCGAGGTGGTACAGCCTGAAGAGGGCAAGTTTGACTTCACTCAGGCCGATCGTTTCATAGCATTCGGGGAGAAGCTCAACATGTCTATTCACGGGCACGTGCTCATTTGGCATTCGCAGGCACCAAAGTGGTTCTTTGTGGATAAGAATGGAAAAGATGTTTCCCGCAAAGTGCTGATAGAACGCATGAAGAAGTACATCACCACGGTTATGAAACGCTATAAAGGCAGGATTAAAAGCTGGGATGTGGTCAATGAAGCCATTATGGACGACGGTTCGTTCCGACCAAGCAAATTCTATCAAATAATTGGCGAAGACTATATTCGGTTGGCATTTCAGTTTGCACGGAAAGCAGATCCCAAAGCACTGTTGATTTATAACGACTACTCTATGGCATTGCCCGGTAAAAGGGAAGGGGTTGTGAAAATGATCCGCAATCTTCAGAAGCAGGGAGTCAAAGTCGATGGTATCGGTATGCAGGGACACTTTTCAATGGATTTCCCAACGGTAGCTGATGAAGAAAAAAGTATAGAAGCTTTTGCTGCATTGGGAGTCAAAATATCCATCTCGGAACTGGATATGACTGTATTGCCTTCTCCTTACCAGGGAGCAGATGTCGCTCAAAAGGTTGCTTTCGAAAAGGGGATGAATCCTTATGCGAATGGTTTGCCCGATTCCGTATCGACAACCTGGAATAACCGTATGGGAGAGTTTTTCCGCCTTTTCCTCAAACACAGTGATCAGATCAGCCGGGTGACACTCTGGGGAGTTACCGATCATCAAACCTGGCGCAATGACTGGCCTATTCGCGGACGAAAAGATTATCCGCTGCTCTTTGACCGCAACTATCAGCCTAAAGCGGTGGTGCAAACCATCATCGAAGAGGCTTCCCGTTAATTCATTTCTCAAAAATACTAAAGCAATTATATGATGAAAACACCACGCTACTTAGTAAAAGATCTCTATACCGCAGACCCTTCTGCTCACGTGTTCAACGGAAAGATATACATTTATCCCTCTCACGACATCGAATCGGGCATTCCCGAAAACGATAACGGCGACCACTTCGATATGCGTGATTACCACGTGTTTTCGATGGAGGATATAGATGGCGAAGTGACTGATCATGGTGTGGCGTTGGATGTAAAAGATATTCCATGGTCCGGACGTCAGTTGTGGGCGCCTGATGCAGCTTGCAAAAACGGTAAATACTATCTCTATTTCCCATTAAAAGACAAGAACGATATTTTCCGCATTGGCGTGGCCGTCAGCGATAAACCGGAAGGTCCGTTTATTCCGCAAAGCGACCCTATCAAAGGCAGTTTCTCAATTGACCCGGCTGTGCTCGAGGACAACGAGACTAACTATTACATCTACTTCGGTGGATTGTGGGGCGGTCAGTTGCAGCGTTACCGGGACAATAAAGCGATTGAGAATCCAGCATTTCCTGCCGATGATGAACCGGCGTTATATGCTCGCGTAGCCAAACTCAGTGACGATATGCTGGAGTTTGCCGAAGAGCCGCGTGATGTCGTGATTATCGATGAAAAAGGCGAACCCCTGAAAGCCGGTGACAATGACCGTCGCTACTTTGAAGGCCCCTGGATGCACAAATACAACGGTAAATATTATTTCTCCTATTCAACGGGAGATACCCATAAACTCTGTTATGCGGTGGGCGATAATCCGTATGGACCGTTTACTTACCAGGGCGTTATCCTGACTCCTGTAGTCGGTTGGACTACGCACCATTCCATTGTAGAGTTTAAGGGGAAATGGTATCTGTTCCATCACGACAGTGTGCCATCAGGTGGTAAGACCTGGTTGCGAAGCATCAAGGTGGTAGAACTGGAGTATAACGAAGATGGAACGATTAAAACCATTGAAGGAGGTGGCAATCAATAATTTTTGAATTTACCTGAATGAAAAAATGTATAGGAATTGGGTTTATTGCCTGCATATCGGTCCTTAATTCGTTTGCTGAAGATGGCCACCAGTTGTGGCTGCGTTTTGCGGCAACAAAGGTAGCTGCTATGCCACTTACAAAAGTTACCGGAGATACTTCGTTGTTGGCCGTAAAAGAGTATCGACGTGCTGTTTCAGCCATGACCGGGCGTTTGCCCGAGGTCTCTTCTCAGTTGGAAAATAAAAGCCTGCTTTTTGCAACATCCGGGAATAAGACAATTGCACGTTTGGGCTTGTCAACTTCGCTGAAGCAATCAGGCCCGGAAGGATATATCATCAAAACGGTACAGCTGGATGGAAAGCAACTGACAGTTATCGCTTCAGAATCGGATAAGGGTCTTTTGTACGGTGCATTTCACCTGTTGAGGCTGATCCAAACCGGCAAGGCAAATGACGAACTGAATATTACTGAAAAGCCGTCCTACAACGTCCGTGTGCTTAATCACTGGGACAATCTGGATGGAACGGTGGAGCGTGGTTATGCCGGTCGTTCCATCTGGAAATGGGATGAACTACCGGGAATGGTTTCGCCCAGATATACCGAATATGCAAGGGCAAATGCATCAATCGGCATTAACGGTTCGGTGCTCAATAACGTAAATGCTTCACCCGAGATGCTCTCGACAGCTAATCTTCAAAAGGTGAAAGCGATTGCCGGAGCGTTGCGTCCTTATAATATCAAGGTCTATCTCTCCATCAACTTTTCTTCTCCAGCCAAACTGGGAGGCTTGCCGGATTCCGATCCGTTAAAACCGGCGGTACGGAAATGGTGGAAGGATAAAGCAGATGAGATCTACAAACTGATTCCAGACTTCGGAGGATTTCTGGTAAAAGCCAATTCCGAAGGGCTTCCCGGCCCACAGGACTATGGTCGCACCCATGCTGACGGAGCCAATATGCTGGCCGATGCTCTCAAACCTCACAAAGGAATCGTGATGTGGCGGGCGTTCGTCTATTCCCCGGGAAAAGACGAACGGGCAAAATTGGCCTACAAAGAGTTTCAACCGCTGGATGGCAAGTTCAGGGACAATGTGATTATTCAGGTGAAAAACGGTCCGATTGACTTCCAGCCAAGGGAAGCATTTAGTCCGCTTTTCGGAGCAATGAAGAAAACGCCCCTGATGCCCGAATGGCAAATCACGCAGGAGTATCTTGGATTTTCCAATCACCTGGTTTTCCTTGCATCGTTGTGGCAGGAGTTTTTGCAAAGCGATACTTATTGCAAAGGAAAAGGTTCAACAATTGCCAAAGTAACCGACGGTACATTGTTTAAACAACCGGTTACGGCCATTGCCGGTGTTGCCAATATCGGTGAGGATGCCAACTGGTGCGGATACACCTTTGCGCAGGCTAACTGGTACGCATTCGGACGCATGGCTTGGAACAACAATCTCACCGCATCTGATATTGCCGACGAATGGATCAAGATGACTTTTACCGGAGATCCGGCTTTTGTCAATCCGGTAAAAGATATAATGACTACCTCACACGAAACGGTGGTCAGCTACATGATGCCACTTGGGCTACATCACATATTTGCCTGGGAACACCACTACGGGCCTGAGCCCTGGTGTGAAGTGCCAGGGGCGCGTGAGGATTGGTTGCCCCGCTATTACCACAAGGCAGATAGCGTGGGACTAGGATTTGATCGAACTACGCAGGGAAGCAATGCTGTTTCACAATATTATTCTCCTTTAAAGGAAGAATATAATAACCTTTCCACCTGCCCGGAGAAGTACCTGCTCTGGTTTCATCATGTGCCGTGGGACTATAAGATGAAAAGCGGAAATACCTTGTGGAATGAGCTTTGCTATAAATATGACTCAGGAGTAAAACAGGTTCGTCATTACCAGACTCTCTGGGATCAGATGGAGCAATATGTGGATAATGAACGATTCAGCCAGATACAATTCAAACTGCGCATTCAGTCGCGCGATGCGGTGTGGTGGAAAGATGCCTGTCTGCTCTATTTCCAGCAATTCTCAAAGCGTCCGATTCCTTACGACATCGAACGTCCGGTGCATGATCTGGATGAACTGATGAAGATTAAGCTGAATCTGAAACATCATAACTAACATTTCAATATAAAAATCTTGTGTCCGTGAGGACATGTCTGTTGTCTAAATAACTAGTCAAGTGGTGATGGTTGTGTGGTAGCGGAAAGGCAGGGGTATGCAAGTTGCCTCTGTCCTTTCCCAAACCCACCACAAAGCCGTAAAAGAACAATCGAACAAACAATACAAAAATATTACCTATGGAAAAAACATGGCGTTGGTTTGGCAAGAAGGATAAGATTACGCTTTCGATGCTGAGACAAATCGGAGTGGAAGGTATCGTAACTGCCCTGCACGATATTCCCAATGGCGAAATCTGGACTGTAGAAGCCATTGAAGACCTGAAAAATTACATCGAATCCTTTGGTCTTCGCTGGTCTGTAGTGGAAAGTCTGCCGGTCAGCGAAGCGATTAAATATGCCGGCCCGGAACGTGACCAGCTGATTGAGAACTACAAAGTAAGTCTGGCCAATCTGGGGAAATGCGGTGTAAAGACCGTTTGCTATAATTTTATGCCGGTCATTGACTGGATTCGCACCGACCTGGCGCATCCGTGGGCTGACGGTACATCATCGCTCTATTTCGATAAAGTGCGTTTTGCATACTTCGATACCCGCATTTTGCAGCGCGAAGGAGCAGAACAGGATTACACAGCTGAAGAATTAGCTAAGGTTGCCGAACTCGATAAAGTCATCACCGAAGCAGAGAAAGACGATTTGGTCGATACCATCATCGTGAAGACTCAGGGATTCGTAAACGGAAATATCAAAGAGGGCGACCAGAATCCGGTGGCTATCTTCCGTCGTTTGCTAAAGCAATATGAAGGCATTGACCGCGATCGGTTGCGCGAAAATATGCGCTACTTCCTCGCAGCCATTATGCCGGTGTGTGAAGAATCTGGCGTAAATATGTGCGTACACCCCGATGACCCTCCCTTCCAGGTATTGGGATTGCCTCGCATCGTGACCTGCGAGAATGACATCGACTGGTTACTGAATGCCGTGGATAATCCTCACAACGGATTGACTTTCTGTGCGGGTTCATTAAGTGCGGGAATCCATAATGATGTTCCGGCCTTGGCAGCCAAATATGCCAAACGTACCCATTTCGTTCACCTGCGTAGTACAAACGTGATGGAAAACGGCAACTTCATCGAATCCTCTCACCTCGAAGGACGCGGTCGGTTGATTGACCTGATTCGCATTTTCGAAAAAGAGAATCCGACTCTCCCGATGCGTGTGGATCACGGTCGCCTGATGCTGGACGATGCCGATAAGGGCTACAATCCGGGCTACTCATTCCACGGCCGTATGCAGGCATTGGCACAAGTGGAAGGCATAATGGCTGTAGTAAATGACGATTTAAAAAGATAATGAGCTTATAAAATTCTTATCATGAACGAAATGTTTAGCATTGCAGGCAAAGTGGCAGTGATCACCGGTGCCGGTGGTGTATTGGGCGGAAGTGTAGCCCGTAGTTTTGTAAAAGCAGGAGCAAAAGTCGTAGCGCTTGACCTGCGTCAGGAACAACTCGATGCAAGAGTTGCCGAGTTGAAAGAGCTGGGTGGAGATGTAATCGGTTTCGTGGGCAACGTACTCGATATCGAAAGTCTTGAAAATACCGCCAAACTGATTGTGGAAAAATGGGGTCGCATTGATATTCTGTTGAATATAGCCGGTGGTAACTTGCCCGGAGCAACGTTGAATCCCGATCAGCATATTTTTGATATGAAGATTTCAGATTGGGAGAAAGTAACCAATCTGAACCTGAACGGAACTGTTTACCCAAGCATTGTTTTTGGAAAAGTAATGGCTGATCAGGGCGAGGGAAGCATCATCAATATGTCTTCGATGGCGGCCATCAGCGCGATTACCCGCGTACCGGGCTATTCGGTGGCGAAATCGGGAATCAGCAACTTCACCCAGTGGCTGGCGATGGAGTTTGCCATGAAATATGGAGATAAAGTGCGCGTAAATGCATTGGCGCCGGGCTTCTTTATCGGTGACCAAAACCGTGCGGTATTGTTGAATCCGGATGGCTCACTCACAGACCGAAGCAAAAAGGTATTGGCTAAAACACCGATGAACCGTTTCGGCGATATTAACGAGCTGAACGGTGCTATCCAGTTTCTGTGCAGTGAGGCGGCCAGCTTTATTACCGGTGTTGTTTTGCCAGTGGATGGCGGTTTCTCCGCATATAGTGGAGTGTGATAACATTCAATCAAAATAAAATCTGTTAGTTTAGTATTAGTCCTTGTCAGGATGCCGGCCCAATACAATGTTTTTGGTGTCCGGCATTCAGGCGTTTACGATATACTGATAAGAAATCTCTGATAGTTTGCACATAGCTTTCATGAGCGAAAGGGGCGATAAAAACAATCTACAAAAACGTTCTACCTTCAATAAAATGCACACCTTTATGGGTGCAGCGGTTTTTAACCGCTGATTGTCAGCGAATAAAATCGCGGTTGAAAACGTGACACCCGATGGTATCCTACAATCAATAAATTGAATACGGACTCGCACTATAGAGCCTCTCGATAAAGACAATACCTTATTATTGGACAAACCTGACAGGTTTTAAAAAACCTGTCAGGTTTAGTAACAAAAACAACAAATGACAATGAAAAACCAACGAAAACTCTTCACCCTCTGCCTCCTGTTACTAGGCATCTCCATCATATCCAATGCCCAAATCAGATTACCAAAGCTGATTGGCAACGGAATGGTGTTACAACGCAATACAGAACTGAAAATCTGGGGATGGGCCTCACCAAATGAAAAGGTGCAAATCGCATTTAACCAAAAGAAATACGAGACCACGACCAACTCGGATGGCAAATGGGCAATAACGCTTCCCAAAATGAAAGCGGGTGGTCCATATACCATGACGCTAAAGGGTGTCAACGAGATAACCCTGAGAGATATCTGGGTAGGCGATGTGTGGGTAGCTTCCGGCCAGTCCAATATGGAGCTGCCGATGTCAAGAGTGAGACTGCTTTACGAAAAGGAAATTGCCAACGCTGCCAATCCGGCCATCCGGTTCTTTACAGTGCCACAGCAGTACGATTTCAACACGCCGCAGGCCGATCTCTCTTCAGGCGAATGGAAGGCCGCAAACCCCGATAATGTTCTGGATTTCTCCGCAGCGGCTTATTTCTTTGCCAAAGATATTCATGCCAGATATCACGTGCCGGTGGGAATCATCAACAGCAGTCTGGGAGGATCGCCCGCGCAGTCGTGGATTAGCGAAGAGACGCTGAAGGCTTTCCCCGAATATTACACCGAGGCGCAACGATTCAAAGACCAATCGCTTATCAACCGGATAGAGTCGGAGGAACAGGCGAAGATTCGCGACTGGTACAGCCTGTTGCGGCAGAAAGATGAAGGATATCAGAATCCTTCGGCCAACTGGTTTGATCCGAACCTGAATACTACCGATTGGGCGACGATGAAAGTGCCCGGTTACTGGGCGGAAACTCCGCTGGGTCAGGTAAACGGGGTGGTGTGGTTCCGCAAAGAGATAGAGCTGACAGCCGAACAGGAGGCTCAACCGGCGAAACTCAACCTGAGCTGCATTGTCGATGCCGATTCGGTCTGTATCAACGGTGCGTTTGTGGGGACAACCAGCTACCAATATCCTCCTCGCTGGTACAACGTGCCTGCCAATGTGTTGAAACCCGGCAAAAACATCCTTGTGGTACGGATTATCAGTAACTCCGGCAAAGGCGGTTTTGTGTTGGATAAACCTTACGAGCTGACGGTCGGGGAGCAAAAGATTAACCTGAAGGGCGACTGGCAATACAAGTTGGGTGCAACGATGGAGCCGACACCCGGCATGACCTTTATCCGCTGGAAACCGGTCGGACTCTACAACGCGATGATTGCCCCGTTGCTCAAAACCCGCATCAAAGGCGTCATCTGGTATCAGGGGGAAGCCAATACAAGCAAGCCGGAAGAGTACCGCGAACTCTTCCCAACGATGATTCGTGACTGGCGCAATCACTGGGGAGAAGGGGATTTCCCGTTCCTCTATGTGCAGTTGGCCAACTTTATGGAGACGAAAAGCGAACCGGCCGAAAGCAACTGGGCGCAACTTCGCGAGTCGCAACGTCAAACGCTCAGCCTGACGAAAACCGGCATGGCGGTGACCATCGATTTGGGGGAATGGAACGACATTCACCCGCTGAATAAGGAAGAGGTAGGCAAGCGTCTGGCGCTGGCTGCCCAAAAGGTGGCTTACGGGGATAAGAAAATCGTCTCCTCCGGTCCGGTGTACCAATCCATGAAGGTGGAAGGCAATAAAATCATCCTGACCTTCAACAATACCGGTAGCGGATTGGTGGCTAAAGGGACAGGAGAGCTCCGTTATTTCGCCATCGCCGGAGCCGACAACAAGTTCGTGTGGGCAAAAGCCAAAATCGAAAACAACAAGGTCATCGTGTGGAATGAAAATCTCCCTAATCCGGTGACTATCCGCTATGCCTGGGCCGACAATCCCGAAGGAGCGAACCTATACAACAAGGAAGGATTGCCTGCATCGCCGTTTACGACTGCGAAGTAGGATATAACCTAACCGGTTTTGAAAATCGGTTAGGTTTATGCTCATACTACAGGGGCGTGATGAATAATCCGCCCCTTTTTCATGCCCGTATGGGAATAAAAATAGCCGGTTATACGAAAATATAGACAGATTACAGTCGATACATTGGTAGATTACAAGAGAATATTGGCCGATTACATGAAAATAATTGCCGATTACAAGAGAATATTGGCAAATTACAAGAGAATATTGACCGATTACAGAAGAATATTGACTGATTACATGAAAATATTTGCCGATTACAAGAGAATATTGGCCGATTACATGAAAATAATTGCCGATTACAAGAGAATATTGGCCGATTACAAGAGAATATTCGCAGATTACAGAAGAATATTGACCGATTACATGAAAATAATTGCCGATTACAAGAGAATATTAGCCGATTACAGAAGAATATTGGCAAATTACAGAAGAATATTGACTGATTACATGAAAATATTGGCAAATTACAAGAGAATATTTGCCGATTACAAGAGAATATTGACCGATTACAGAAGAATATTGACCGATTACATGAAAATAATTGCCGATTACAAGAGAATATTAGCCGATTACAGAAGAATATTGGCAAATTACAAGAGAATATTGACCGATTACTGAATAATATACGCATATTTTATGGGTAAATTGTACGATTACAGCCTGAAACAGGCTAGCCTGATATTCTGTTTGAATTGTGTATATTTGTTTAGTTGAATTGGGGTTAGTTTTCCAGCACGAGTTACGCTTCGCTAAACTTGCGCTAGTGGAGGACCGGATACTTAAAAATAAAAGACAATGCTAGATTTTTATATTATAAAGGACGACCAAGCAAAACCAAATGCCCCAAAACAAGCAGAACTGGAATTTGCAGGAGGACTTGATGATGAAACTTTTGACAACCTTCAAAACAAAGGGATTATTGATAGAAGATTTGATTATTATTCAGACTTCAGGTTAGATACTGCGTTAATTAGGCAAATTCGACAGAACATTTCGCGAAAACAGTTACAATATGACGTTGATGTGAAAAAACTAAATCAATTATTTGACATTGCAGACAAACGACAGTGTGGACTGATTGCTTATGGGGACTAACCTCTTTCCCGCGAGTTTGAAAAGTAACTTTTGGCGCGGGTTTAGCGAAAGCGTAACCCGTGCCTAAAACAAAGACAGCTTGTAGCTGTCTGACTAAAACAATACAAGTAATCAACCATGCAGATAGCTTGTATAATTGGAGAATTCTTCGAATTCTAAAACAGCTACAAGCTGTTTGGATTTCCAGCACGAGTTACGCTTCGCTAAACTCGCGCTAGAGAGGAGCTAATTTATGAGATTGGGAAAGTAGGTTATTAAATTGTCATATTCAAAGTATATGAAGTATATTGGAATTGTCGTTTTCGTTGTATTAATACATACTTTCATAGTCGCTCAAGAAAATAAGAATACAGATCATCTATTTGTTGTGGCTATTAATGAAATGAAATCACATAAGGTGAGAAAAATAAAACCTAAAGTCTCATGCTATGAAGTCGATTACTGCACAGTTCGTCATTTGGGCTATGATTTGAAATTTGAGAAATGGAATGGTGATTCTCTGTCAGATAGGCGAATATTTGTAGGTAGTCAAAGAATTAAGATTATATCATTCAAGAATAAGGACATCGAAATAAATAAGTCCACTTTTCCTGAATATGATTTCTCAACTTATATTTTTGATCGGAAGAGACATCTTCTAAAAATAATGTCTAGTTTGCCAAGTTGTACAGGATTATCATGCAAATATCAGATTATCCAAGTGATTGACTTGAGAAATAAACTCTGTTATGAGAAAATTATTAGGTATTATAGATGATAGAATGAAGCCTTCTTTCTCGCGCTAGAGTAGAGCTGTGTAAGCATATGAGATCTTGAAATAAAGAAGATAAATTAGATATGGAAAATAAGTACTTTAAGAAAAAGAGCGTATTTGTTTCAATAATGGTATTGGGGTTATTGGGATTTGTTCAATCAGTATTTGCTGTTGATGTTTTGAAGAATGTCGCGTTGAAAAACGATATTTATTTTAAAGCCATTTGTAAGGTACAGCTTGTATATTCTGACAAATCGAACAGAAAATATATTCAACTATCACAAGATAATAAGTTGACGACTTCTATTCGTTTACCTATTCCTGATGATGAGGTGAAAAATTTCTCAGTTGATAAAATAGAAGAGACGAATACCGGATTTAAGCTAAATGTTTCCTGGGGGGATATGTACTACTATTACAATAGAGAGTTTTATTTTTGCTTTATCAATAAGAAATTCTATTTGAGCGAAATTAAAGTCAGGGACAAAATCTATGACCCACAGAAAACAATAAATAAAGTTCAAAAGCTAAACAAACCTGTCCCTATTGAGAAATTTAATATCTTTCAATACACTGATAAACAATGAATAGAAATAAGATAACTAAGATATTCTGGAGAATTCTCGCTGTTATGATATTGATGAATGTAATTTATGTATACGGGTATAGAATACTAAATGATTACTTTGTCGATAATAGTGCAGATTTGATTAAGGCGGTAATTATTGACGAAGAAAATATAATACCGAATTCACATGGAGTACATCCGGAATATACATATTCATACCAATTTGAAATAAATGGGAAGAAATATACAGGCAATTCTCATGATAAATCTTTAGCAATAGGAGATACTATTAACGTGAGATTTTTTAAACCATGTCCATATTTCAATAAACCACTTAATCCTACGGATTAATGTAAGACCCTACAAAATGTCGAAAGCATTGAGGTAACTTCTGGTTCAAGTTTTCAAAACTTGGACCTAAAATAAGAGCAGTTTATAACTGCTTGAAGAAATATCAATTTGAAGACAGAAACTGTTTTGAGTCCGGATTTCCGTTAAGCTCTATATCTAGGGGAAAATAAAATAAAAGAATACACAATGAAGACAGGTGTTATAAGATTATTGGGTTTGACTTTAATTATTCTTTCCGGAATAGCTTGCAAAGAGAATAAACGGAAATATTACTTCTTCAACTCCTCGGATAAAGTTCCCAATAAAGGCATAGTAGCAGGTGATGTAAAGAACGGAAAAGAAAATGGCATGTGGCAAATCTTTGATGGAAAAGATACTGCTCTTTTGACACAGGGGCATTACTCCGAAGGATTGAAGACAGGGAAATGGACTTACGTTATTTCTAACGAAAAGAAGATTGTAAACTGGAAGATCTATGAAGATAAGAAGAATAAACTGGTAGTAAATCTTCCGGATGATTGGGATATTGTAAACTATAATAAGATATTACTTACGGCAACCTTTAAACCCAAAAGCAAGATCTCCCAAACAAAATTCTTCGCCATTTTAAGGCAGGATACCAGTAACATTCATTTAAGTCTGGATCAGTATTATAGAATGAGTGTGTCAGAATTAATAAGAAATTTCAAGGTGACGTCTCAGAAATATTTTCTACTCAAAAACAAAGAACAAAAGATCTATTTCTCATCGTATTCAGTGATAAAACATGGTGAGCCGGTGTTATTGTTGAACTATATTTTTTGTATTGCAGGTCAAATATATGATTTCAGTTATTCATCTTCAGATCAGGACCCTGACCTGAAAAGATATATTATCACCGATATTGTTCAACATTGCTATGTCAACAATCAAAGGTTGATAGATCCGTTTAAAAGTATTGAGGTTATCCCGGTTATTCCGCATTTTAAACGATAAAGAATGCAATAGTTTTAAAGTGACTAGATGAATAAGAAAACTCAGCAAAAAATAAGATTAAAAGATCTCAGATACCTGTTTGATGGTGCAAATA
The DNA here is from genome assembly GCF_022808675.1 of Parabacteroides sp. FAFU027. Lineage (NCBI taxonomy): Bacteria > Pseudomonadati > Bacteroidota > Bacteroidia > Bacteroidales > Tannerellaceae > Parabacteroides > Parabacteroides sp. FAFU027. The sequence continues at coordinate 420,637 of NZ_JAKZKV010000002.1, read as the reverse complement.
AATTAAAGATGGCTGTGATTTTTACTGTCTTTGCTATAATCGTATATGTAGTATTTGTAAATCAATTAGACTACAATAGATTGAAAGATAGCGGAACTGGAACCAAAGGTATTGTATTTGACAAAAGGATTCCCGGATATAGAGGTATTGTCAATACTTATTACCGGTTCTCTGTAAAAGGCGTAAGTTATGAAGGGATCTCTGATGACGATGATAAGATCCAAATCGGAGATTCGTTTGATATAATGTACTTAGAGTCAGACCCCCAAATAAACAGAAGTCTATCAATGATGAAATAAAGTTGACAACGTTTGCAGTAGGAAACTATTCCGCCCCCTTGTTGATTATTGTCTGGTTATAGGTCATTGAGCATTGGTTCAATTTCCCAACTGGCAACACCACCACCCCCAACAAAAAAGCTCCTGCTTTACCATTACGGCAAAAGCAGGAGCTTTTCATTTATAAAGAATAACTTATCAATGTCTGACGATCAGTTTCTTCATCTGAGTCTCTTCGCTGTTGGTCAGCTTAAGCGTGTAGATACCGGAAGGCAGGTTGGAAACATTCAGTTCGGTATCGGTGGTATTATTCATCACTTTGGTTATGACCAATCTTCCGTTTATATCAAAAACCGAAAGCGTTGAATTGTCGTTTGCCGAAGGATAATTTACATGGATCACATCACTCGCGGGAACCGGCCATACAGAGAGTTCCCGGTTATTGCGGACATCATTCACCCCGCTTGTAACTTCCGATACCACCTGAGATACTTCGCTGGCAGACAAAGCGTAGTTATACACCCTGAAATCGTCGATGTAAGCATTGAGCAAAGGATCGGAGAACTGGCTGCGGCCGATGTAGTTCAGCACCGGTTTGAAGTCCAACGGGCTGATGGTGATAGCGCTGGATTCTGCTGCCTGTACGCCATTTACATAAATGCGGGCGCCGGTTGTGCTTAATGTTATCGCCACATGAGTCCATTTCCCTACTGACATTGAGGTTGTGTTCAGTTGTTGCTCGGTTCCTCCGTTTTTGATGCCGAATCGCATTTGACCTGAACCGTTATTCGGGGTGAGGTACATGTATTGAGTCTGGTCGTTGCCGAAGTCAAAGATACGCTGCCAGCCTGCACCACTTCTCCAGTAAACCCAGGTAGCAATGGTCAGCTCTTTCTGGTTGGCCATGGTAGCCGGAAGCTGAACAAAGCCAGTGGATCCATTCAGGAAAATAGCTTTACCCATTTTGCCCTGAACGTAAGAGATCGTGCCGTAGGTCGCGCTGTGGTTGAGGTTGATGGTCGTGTCCTGCGTATTCCCGTTGAAAGGCAGTTGCATTACCAGGGTATTGCTTCCGGTGGCAGTTGCCGAAACTTCATTCGAGTAAGTCGAACGGTTGAGCGAGTTATCCACCGCTTTTACTTTATAGTAATAGGGGCCTCCTGTGGTGGCGGTATTATCAACGAAAGAGGCTGTTTTCACGTTACGGGCAATGGTATTATATGCGCCACCGGCTGAATCAGCACGGTAAACGTTGTAGCCGGCAACATCCGCATCACCGCTGGCCGTCCAGTCCAGACGGATAGATTCTGCGTTCGGAGTCGCCACTAAATTGCCCGGAGCACCTGGCGCTACAAATTCGATAGGCGCACCTACCGGAACAAAACGCCACTGCTGGCTGGTTACGCCGGTCTTATCCCATTGTACGATGCTTGCTCCTGATGAAGTGCTGGAATTTGAAACCATCAGGCATTTTGCACTCTGGCGGTTGCGGATATAAAACCATCCATCCTCCGCATATTCCAGGTACCACTGCTGGTTAGTCCCTTTGGTATCATCCCACTGCTGTACATTAGCATTATTATCCAGCGAAAAGTTGATTACATCAGGTACTTTGGCGGTGCTGACATTCTTAAAGGTAAAATAGCTGAAGTCACCACCAATGCGCGAATCTACCGGATTTACATTCCATTGCTGATATTTGTAGGTTGCATTGAATGTCGATTGATTGAGATTAAGGCCATTGGTCGTGTAGCCGAGTGGTACAGTCAACACCTTGCCACTGTTGCGGTTTACTACGACATAGGATCCGTTAATAACAGGCTGGATGTCTTCGCCCCAGGTAACATTGACCACTCTCTCGGCATTGGTCTGTCCGGTTTGGTAAGCCGTACCGCCAGGCATCACCATGGTATATTCACGCTGTGGGCCGTAGCCATCATAGTACACATCCCTGTCTTTGGATAAAAAGCGATAGGTAGTCGTTGCAGCCTGACGTTCCGATGTACCGCCAAAGGCCTGAATCTTTCCATCCAGGTTGCGATAGACTGATGCTGCTGTCCAGTTGGGACGGTGTTCGGCATAGCCGAGGCGTTTGCCGTCACTCGCTTTGACAAACTCACCGCGGGCATACTCGGCAGTACCCCACCATATCCCGTTTTGCATACCATATTCAGCGCCCACCATAGCCTCCATGACATTGTGCAGCTCATCATTGGTTGCCTGGTCTCCATTTGCTCTCACCGTCTGATAGAAGGTGGCATAGTTATCAAAACTCCCTGCAAGCTGGTGGGTATTTCCTTCGTCCAGTCTGGACTTTAATGTGTTGTACCAGTTCAAAGCCTGGTCATCATTCAGTGTATTACCCCCACAAATGCGGATAGTGTCGAAGCGGGGATTCTTTTTCAGCTCACCAATGATATTGTAAAAGTCGGTTACGGTACCCTGTCCTGTCGCAGAATTATCCGGCTCGTTAAACGGCGCGATTGAAACCACTCTGCGGCCATGTGCCTGAACGCGTTTAGTGGTCACATCCATCAGCTGTGCCCAGTGATCTGGTCTGCCATTGTACCAAGAGGATACAGTCGGATTATCGTCATTGAGCATCACGACCGTTTTGGGAGACAGCAAATCCATGATAGTCAATCGTTGGTTGAGCGTGGCGAGTTCAGCCGGCTTAAGGTCACCGTTGATTAATGAATCTGTTGGTGTGAAGGACGATCTCACGACATCCACCCGGTCTGCTCCCATAAAGGCAATCCCGCGGCGAATGTTTGTCTCGCTGAGCCAGGCAAGGTCCAATCCCCAGGTGAGTGGTTTGGCAACGCCGCTGTCAGCAACGCTGAATGAAACTGTCCGGTCAGGAATCGGCTGGGCAACCAGGAAGCTACTTGCGCTGGTCGATTGTGCGTTCAAAGTGGCAAATTCTAACCCCAACAACAAAAGCGTTATTACTGAGAGTTTCCTTTTCTTCATAGATTAGTTTTGGATTAATAATAGTTTAGGCATGGGAAGTAGTGTCACCGAAACAGGCAAAATCTCCCTTTCTGATTCATATTCATCAGTATAACAAAGATAAGCCGGGTTTTAGGACTTTGAAGTCTCAAATTAGTCAAATATAGATAAGAAAATGTGCAATAATTGTTTAGAGGGGATTTAGGGGTAGAAATCCTGGGCCTGTTTTGAAAGCTCAAACATTTCTCTCAACTTATTCCAAATCATATAGAGGTAAAAATAGAATTACAAATGAATACGACATGGATATCGGTCTTTACTTATATCCCCAGACGCGATGAATCGCGTCTCTTCCTCTGTTTTGCTGACATTCAGTGTAGCTTCGTAGAGATCGCGATTTATCGCGTCTTGATATAGGGTCGATTGTTTTCGAGTGTGACGGGAGTCTGTTGCTGATAATATCCTGCACACTCTTTAAGTCCCCTTTAGAGGATATATGGGTAAAACACAGGCATTATTGGACCTTCAATGTACATTATTCCGACTGTAATGTCCATTGAAGCTCCGATAATGTTCAGTGTTTGACTGGAAATGGACAATGTAAACACAATATTATGCTGTCCCTTTAGCCACTACGTTGTAACCGGATAGGGGAGCATAACACTACATGATCATTATAATGCACTATGGAATTATTGCAAGCCATTAACGCCCAATGATAATGTGATTTGTTGCCGTAGTAAAATTGTTTGCTGTTTTTGTGTTTAATTGGTGTGATTTGGTAAAAGATTTGGAAATGTGCGTACTTTTGTGGGGAGCGGGTTTAATACATTTACAAGCTGTTTGGATTTCCAGCACGCTTCGCTAATTTCGCGCAAGAGGGGTGAACAGAACCCGTGCAAGAGGGAGTCTCGAACAGGTAAGTCGGATTGTACGTTGATAAAATAAGTTTGTTTGATCAATAACTCAATGCCTATGAAAACAACACTGGCTATTATTTTAGCCGGCGTCCTGCTATTAGGACTCCATAATCAGGTAAAAGCTCAGGAGCTGACTCGTCAGCAAAAATCAACGATAGAGCAGCAGGTTGATTCTGTTTTCCTTACGATGGTAAAGGCTGCTGAAGATCTGGATTACGGTAAAATAAGTACGGGCGTTGACGACAGGTACAATGCCGGGTCTATTGTGAACGGGATATATTATGCAAAGTATGATTCGTTGGTTTCGGTATTAAAAGGCAACTTGCGTGTCGGGACAAAACAAGGTATTGAAATTAAGAATAAGAAGATTACTGCCCTGTCTGAACGGATTTCGCTTTTGACTACATCGGGAGATGCAGATGTTGAGCCAACCGGCGGGCAATCCTTTCATGTCAGTTTCTTCTGGTCTTTTGTCTATGAGAAGACTGACAACGGGTGGAAAGTAATCCAATCCCATCAATCGGGAGTGCGTTAACGGGTAGGAATCCTTTCCCGTTCAGCTGTTTCTTGATAAACTCCTTGGGCAGGATGTCAAACTGCTTTTGGAAGCATTTGGCAAAGCAGGTATGGGGAGTGTCAAAAGATTTAGTACACCTTGAAAATAAAAAGAGCCGACAATCAATTTGATTATCAGCTCTTTTGTGTTTTTAAGCCGTACCCAGAGCCGGGATCGAACCGGCATGGAAGTGAATCCACTGGTGTTTGAGACCAGCGCGTCTACCAATTCCGCCATCTGGGCTTAAAGACGGTGCAAAGGTAAGACTAATTTCTAAACCTGCAAGTGGTGACGCTGTTTTTTTTGAAAAAAAGACCCTTTTAGCATGATTCGGATGAAATTTGCTGCTATCTTTACGACGACAAATTAATTACTGATAACAATTTACCGTAAAGCTATGGGAAACAATTATTGTGTGATTATGGGCGGTGGTATAGGAAGCCGTTTCTGGCCATTTAGCCGCACACACTTACCTAAACAATTTCTGGACTTCTTTGGTACAGGCCGCTCTCTGCTGCAAATGACTTATGATCGATTTGCCAAAATTCTGCCCAAAGAGAACATCATAATCGTAACAAATGAAGGCTATGCGGGATTAATCAAAGAGCAATTGCCGGAACTGAGTGATGCTCAGATTTTGTTTGAACCGCAACGCCGTAATACAGCTCCCTGTATTGCATGGGCTTCATATCATATCCGCAGTAAAAATCCGAATGCCAATATTGTAGTTGCCCCTTCTGACCATTTGATTCTGAATGAAGAGGAGTTTGTAAATACGATTCAAAACGGATTGAATTTCGTAAAGGATAAAAAAACGCTGCTTACGTTAGGGATGACTCCTAACCGTCCCGAAACCGGATATGGATATATTCAGATCGGAGAAGAGGTAAAGGGGAATATCAAAAAAGTAAAGACATTTACCGAGAAACCAAATCTGGAACTGGCTAAGGTGTTCCTGCAAACCGGTGAATTCTTCTGGAACTCAGGTATTTTCTTGTGGAATGTAAACAGCATCATTTCCGAATTTGAGAGACAATTACCAGATGTCGCTGAAATCTTTGCCGCCGGAAATAACGCCTATAATACTCCAGAAGAGCAAGAGTTTATTGATTTGAACTTTCCTGCTTGTCCCAATATCTCGATTGACTATGGTATTATGGAAAAAGCGGAAGAGGTGGCAGTGCTTTGTGCTGAGTTCGGTTGGTCTGATCTAGGAACCTGGGGATCACTTTATGATATCTCACCCAAAGATGGAGACGCAAACGTGACACTGAAATGCGAATCACTGACTTACGATTCCAAATCGAATATGATTGTATTGCCTAAAGGAAAACTGGCTGTAGTACAGGGTTTGGAAGGATATATTATCGTAGAGTCGGACAATGTGCTTCTGATTTGCAAAAAAGATGATGAGCAGAGAATCCGTCAGTTTGTGGTAGATACCCAGATGAAATTGGGTGAAGAGTACGTATAAGGAACTTTGTACCAATATAGAAACGGGGCACTTCTTGAAAAAGGTGCCCCGTTTCTATATTGGCTTTAGCCTGGTCCTAAAAACTGAGATTTATTTATTGGGTTGGGCTCTTAATCTTTCAAAGAGCATCTACCGGAATTCAAAATCCTGAGTCGATAGTTAATCTTGATGACTAAGCAAAGATTTGATCAAAAAGTTCACTGGGGATTTGCTTTTGCCACATCTTGTAATATGAACCTTGCAGATTGAATAATTCCCGGTGGGTACCTTCTTCTATAATAGACCCTTCATACATGACAGCAATCTTATCGGCTTTCACGACTGTACTTAGCCGGTGAGCAATTACAATAACGGTTTTTCCTTCACGAACCATTTGTTGTACCATCTTTTGGACGTAAAACTCAGATTCCGAATCGAGAGCTGAAGTAGCTTCATCTAATATTAAGATCTCAGGGTCTTTGTACAGTGCCCTGGCAATAGCCAGTCGCTGCCTTTGTCCACCTGATAGCGTCGCCCCGTTTTCTCCGATCTGCGATGCTAATCCATTTGGCAATTTCTCTATAAAGTTGATCATGCCAAGTTCCTTGCATAGGTTAATGACTCGCTCGATATCCGGATTAAATTCTCCTACCGCAATGTTCTCGATAATGCTCCCGGAGAAAAGATCCAGTTGTTGAGGAACACTACTGATTAATTGACGTAGGCTACTATTAGTGTAAAAGTCAATGTTGTGATCACCGATATATATTTTGCCGCTTTTAATCGGATAAAGTTTCTGAAGTAATGCAGCGAGAGTTGTTTTACCCGAGCCGCTTTCTCCGATGATTGCAGTTAACTTCCCTTTTGGAATAGTAAATGAAAACTGATCAAACACATCTGTTCTGGTTCCATAACTGAAGGATACATCCTCGAACCGGATATCTCCCACATATTCCCGTTTAAGATTCGATTTGTCGGTCTCTTCTTCCCGCTCAAGATCCATAATGTCAAACAGGCGGTCAGCAGCAATCATAGCATTCTGCGTGTTTTTATTCATATCGATCAAAGATCTCATCGGATTGGTAAAATATCCGATCAATGCATAGAAAGAGAGCAGTTCTCCCGGAGTGATAGTTTTATCCAATACCAGATAGGTTCCTGCCCAAAGGATAATAATGGTAAAAGTCCTCGTTAGAAATTCAGATGAAAAGGTTGAAAAGACAGAATTCATCCCTGACTTATAAACCGTATCCAATAATGTTACGAAGCGCATCTCGGTTTTGATATTTGCAAAATTCTCAATCCCGAACTGCTTGATGGTCTTTACTGAAGTGATGGATTCCACCAGCTGGCTCTCAAGCTCCGCAGAGTTCTCCATAAGTTTGCGTTCCTGTTTTTTGTTAAGGCGATTAGTCAGCCAGTATAGAAACAGGTAAAAAGGGATAATAGCCGACATAATTAATGCCAGTTTTCCTGAATAAATAAACATCAGGAGGAATGAAAAGGCGACTATAAACAGATTTACGACCATCCCCACAACTGTCTCGTTGATAAAAGCCCTGATCTTAACGGCGTCATTTACCCGGGAAATGATTTCGCCCACCCTCATTGTATCGAAAAAATGCTGGGGGAGCTTAAGCAAATGCTTATAGTAGCCCAAAATAAGTTGTGCGTCGATTTTCTGACCCATTTGTAGCATAAAAATGCTTTTTGTAGCTCCAACAAATAGCTGAACGACCAGGATAACCAGCATAGCACAACTCAACAGGTTGAGCAGGTTAATATTTCCATTGATCATGACATTATCGGTTATCTTTTGAATGTAAATTGCTGAAGACAATCCGATGATAGTATAGGCCATAGCTCCAATGATAGCCTGGTATAATATACTCTTGTGTGGTTTTAATAAGTGAATAAAACGAGTAAGGTTTGATATACGCTGATTCCCGGTCTCAAAGTCTTCATCAGGTATTAAGAGTAATAGAATTCCTGACCAGATCTTCTCGAATTCTGAGAATGAGGACTTGTGCATCAGTCCGTCAGCCGGATCCATATATTTTAATACATTCTTACCGACGGAGTAAATAACTATATAATGCTCCAGTTTCTGATTAATGATGACATGTGCAATGGCAGGAGTAGGGATGGTTGACAACGATTCCGGATTTCCTTGTACCCCTTTTGCCTGAAACCCAATTTGTTCGGCAGCCTTGAGTAATCCGAATAAGTTCGTTCCCTTCTTATCAGTACCGGCGATCTGACGGATGCGGGCTAGTGGTAGTTTTAGCTTATAATAAGCGGCGACTGAAGCCAGACAGGCTGCTCCGCAATCCGTGATATCATGTTGTTTTATTTTGATATTCATTTGTGTTATCATTGGGAGAGTTTGGGATTCATCCAGTTGTCCACTTTGTCAAAAAGTAGCTGAGCCAGTGTTCTTTGGGTTAGGTAGAATTGCCCGGTGATAGTCATCCCTTTTTTGATTCTTCCCTGATATCCGTTTTTCAGTGTAAGCTGGTATTTCTGAAGCTCACATCTAACCTTAAAAACAGGCTGATTATTCATCGTTACAATATCGTTGGATATTCCGGTCACTTTCCCTCTGATCATTCCCCATTCCCGGTAATTAAAAGCATCGAAACGGATGGAGACCTCTTGCCCGACATGGATGAATCCGATGTCTGAAGGGGTAATGTAGCATTCGGCAATGAGTAGGTTGCTTTGTGATAAATATCCGATAGTTTGCCCCGGAGTAATAAAACTACCGGGTTGTACCCCGTCGCATTGTATAATGGCACCTTCAGCCGGAGCAATGATTGTATAGTTTCTTTTCTCTTTAAAAAGTTGATTTATTCCTGATGCAAGATCAATATTCTCCAGCTCTAAACGTTTTTTGTCCGTTTGCCAGCGAATCCGGTATTCATTTTGAGAGAATTCCTTTTGCTTCAGAGCTGTTTCGTATTTATTTTTTACCTGTAGATATTCTTCTTCGGATACAATATTTTTCCGATACAGGCTTTCTGTCCGTTTTAGCTCTTTTTCTGCATAAAGGATTTGAGTCTCCAGCTCTTTTGCTTTTGACATGTATTCATTGCCTTCACCCAGATAACGGTATCCTGAAGGTGTTTTTCCGGTTAACAGCAGATTTATATCTGAAATGTTGTGTTCGTTGTCTGTTTTCTTTGCCTGATTGGCCACAATCTGTTCATCTAATTTATCAGTACGCATCGTTAGCAGTGTATCTCCCTTTCTGACGTTTTTATTTTCATAGAAGTTTACCTGACTGACTTCTCCGTAAACGGCAGCCTGAATCTTGTTATTTTCATTAGGCGTACGGATAATGCCCTGACTTTGGGAAGAAAGATCAACAGCAATGAATGGGGAGGCAAAGATAAAAGCGAAAAGAGAAATAACCAATGTGAGGTAGATAACTTTGCTTTGGGAATGATTCTTGGCGAAATGATGTTCCGCAGTGAATTGGATAATCTCAGGTGGGAATATTTTATTTTCCATGCGATAAGAGTCTAAATCAATAACCGGAAACTAATCTTCAATTACCACTTCTGGAGATTCAATGGGGCGCACTTTTTAGGGCTATGCAGGATTTGAGTATGTGAAAGAAAGCTTGCCATATTAATTGTATTTGCTAAATGATTCGTTATTCAGGCAAAGGGAATAAGGCTACAAACGATTGATCATCCGAGTAACCAATCTCACAGCCTTATCCTATTGCTTTCTCATTTTACTCTTTTGTTTGTTCAATCTTAATCGGAAAGCTTTTAATGATGAGGATCTTATGTTTTAAGCTGTTTCAAAAAGTCGATAATCTACCCCGTGGTGTAGCCAGACTTCAACATAAGCTTTTTGTTCCTTCAAAATGCTTTGAAAATATACTCCTACTACCACATTAAACTCTGAGCTTGTTGAACATGGTTTCGGAGTATATTAAAGTGAACTAAGAGAAGATTTTTATCATATAACCTAATTTACAGACAGCAGATCTTTCAATTTTTACGGCTTAACCAGTTTTATATCATACCTGACAAAACACTATTTGATGGAAACTTTCTGGGACCAACGATTATTTTTTGATTTGACCTCCACAATATAAATTCCTTCCTTGAGGTTAGATCCTACAATCGTTTCCACGTCTTTTGCTGCAGTCTTAGTGATATGTTTGCCGTACATAGTGTATAATGAAATAGATGCTCCTTTTAAAGTCAAATCCTTAAGTGTAACAAGAATTGAACCGCCATTTGAGGGCACTGCTGTGAATGGTATGTTTGAAGCTATATTGACAGAGTCAATATTTGTAGGAACCGAACTGTTTTCTGACGGCCCGATAGGTGTATTTGACGTTGTTGTATCTACTGGGATAGATGGCGTTGTTATAGTCGTCGTTGTTGTAGAAGTATCTGTAGCTGTTTTTGTAGATATTGTCAACGTAAAGCGATTGGATGTTTCGGCATTTGACATAAAATAATAAACCGGATTAAGGGCTAAATCCTGTGAAATTCCAGTTTTGTTATCTGTCAGAAGAACCGTTGTCCCCTGGGCGAAGTTCAGAATCTCCGTAGCTTTAATACTAAATGATCCTGTTTGTCCAGCCTGAAATCCAACGGTGATTTGTTTATTCCCGGTGTAGGGCGATAACCCATTAATGACAAGTCTGACACCATCGGCGTAAGTCCATATCGCAGGATAAGTGGGTCCATTATCCATTTTCTCTGAATCATAGGCATCATACCCGTCACTGGCACTTGAGAAGAAACCAACATAAAGTTCATCAGTATAACTTCCTGCTGCAACCTGTAACCGGACAGATTTCACGAGCTCCTCAGCAACGGCTGTCTGGACAGCCATAGTGCCAACTAAAAAGATTAGCATTGATGCCGATTTCGAAGAAAAAGACTTCGATGCACATTTTCCAATTGCACTTATTAAGCGCAATAATCCTCTCACTAAAAACAATTCAAAAGTCGCTTTCATAATCAATTAATTTTAGTTATTACACAATAGTAAGGACCTAATTTGAGTATTGAAAAAGGCACATAAACTTAAATGCACCATGTAACGAATTTCGAGAAGACAAAATGGCTATGTCAGATAACCATTTTATCAGGTCGTTTTTATTTCATCAGCTTTTGGATAAAGAATAAAGCAGACTCTTTTTATAGTTTATTTGTGGTTCTTGGAGCCAGACTGTTTTTAGGCTCAATATAAAAATTTCTTTAGGCTAAAACGTTGTAACTGTATTTGTTCGCTGGAGTTTACTTCAGCTCGGATCTGTGTTATGTCATTTTCTTCCTTTCTTTATATAGTTATTTCAATAGATTCATTTTATTCGAAAGTGTATTATCAGGATATTCATCGATCGTATAGCCTCGTATGCGATCAACGCATAGCCGGATATACTGCATTCGCATAGCCAGATATACGTCTTCTGCTTAGCCTAATATACGACGCCCGTATATTAGGCTATACGATTGACAAATATTGTCTTCAGACGTTCAATAGATAGTCAAACAGATAAGTTCGGGGTTCTTTCAAAGTTTGCACAGAGTTAGAGAATTGAGTGGTGAGACTCAGTTTGTAATCTCCCTGGGGCAATGTTTGAGGAACTATGAAAATGATTTTTGACGGATCATTTAGCAGAAGAGCGCTAGATGGAATCGCGATGACCTCATGGGTGACCTGATTGATCAGGCTAATGCCATTGGCCGGATTATCTCCTGCGATCTTAATTTTACTACCTGCCAACTGAACCCCACTACTTGGAGTTAATCTGCTGTTTACCTCTTTGGAGGTAACATCAAAAAGGGAATTGATCACAGTGCCTGTTTCGGCCATTCCCCGCACATCGACTGTCGCCGAGTTTGTTGCACTGCGAAGATCAGCTGTGGGTGATACCCGGACTGACAAACTATGTTTTGTATCGTCCCATTTGGCATTATCCCCAATGAAAACGCCATTTACCAAAAGGCTAAAATAACCAAGGCCAAAGGATACAGAGGCTCCGTTTGCAATTTGCTCTTTCGCAATTTCTTTCAGGATCTCCATAGATGCCTTGAGTGTTACGGGATTGAGGTCGGTACGACGGGCAACTGCGATATTAATCAGGTCATTCTCGGTCAATGATTTTGTGGTCACGACACGGCCAAAGCGGTCATCTTTCCGTTCGGTAATCGACAGATCGTAAAGCTCTACGATTACACTATTGTTATCTGTTGTAGCCATGATTCGGTTGTTTTAGGTTTCTATACACCTTCCTAATAGATTGTTTATCCCAAGAAAGGAATTGAAAAAGGTGCGAATTATATCGTTATGTAGATTTTTTTGCCATCTACTATCATACAGAAAGTAGTACCTCCATTGACTTTTTTCAGTTCTGCAGTTGATAATTCACGAAGTTGCGCAGCGTTTTTTTTATCAGCTTTTTTCATTGTTGTAAGATTTAGGATTAGACAATTGGTTTCGTTTAAAATGATGATGATGCAATATTACGGGGTTCGGAAGTGAGGGTTGCTAATATAAATCTCATATATACCTCATTTATAGTTCATGATATCCGGATATTGAGGTTTCTGATTCCAGCTAAACCGGAGGGTAACAAGCAATATTCCGGATGACATTTTCGAGGTAATAAATAACTAATGTAAAGGGTTGGATGAGAGGTAATGTTATGATTTGCAGATAGAAGTTGATATTGAGATAAGGAGATCCGAGCTATGTTTACTATTCCTTTAGCAAAACTCATTAGATCAAAGCAAGTCCAGTATCTATCGGTAATTATTATGAAAGCCTAATAAGACTGTCACTTATAGCTAATGGAATTTTTTAAAGTGAGAGTGTGCTCTTTTTGATATACATTGTTATTGATAAGTTATTTATTAGCCAACAAACCATAAAGGCTTGAAGTCCAGAATTGTAAAAACGTTTGAGTTGACAAAATAAATTTCAGTCGAAATAATGTTGAACTCATCAAATCCTACTTTTTTTTGTACTTTTGCCATAATCCGTTACCAAATAATTGATGATTTCGCGAATAACATCAATTGTTTGATCAAAATCACAAACATGATATTTTTCAAAAACATACTATCAGCTAAAGCCCGCATCATTACCTATCTGTCAATATTAAGTCTGATATTGGTGTTGGGTTTGCAGGTTTATGTTGTGTATGATTATTTTCGGCTGACTCGTTATGCGCTTTCAAAAGAGATAAACAGGGCGTTTGATGAAGCTTGTGAAAAGGAGGTTAGCCTAAGATTTAAGTCTTTGTTTTCTTTTAAAGGAAGTTCACCGAAGATGAAAGTCTCAACATCGTCTAAAGACAAGGATGTCGTTGTTTATGATTTCGACAAAATGAATGTGGATAAGAAGAATGTAATGGGATTGTTTAATTCGATGGTAAGTGATTTCACGAATAAAAGAATCCCACTGAATCTGCAACTTCTCGATAGTATCACACGCATTACACTGGAAAAGCATAACATCAATCCGGAGTTCTCGATATGTCTGGATAATAAACAATCCGGAAAAAGAATATTTTCTACAAAGACATTCAATGCAGATATTAATTCCCGGTTTGTTATCACATCCAAGCTTCATCCGTTGGCCTATGACCAGCAGCAATCCTTACAGCTGATACTCCTCAATCCATTATCCAACATTATTAAGCGAATGGGATTATTGCTTGCAGGATCAATATTGCTTGCCTTGCTGTGTCTTTATGGTATATGGTTCTTATTTCGCACCCTGGCCTATCAGAAACAGTTGAATGCCATGAAGAATGACTTTTTCGGTCACACTGCTCATGAATTGAAACGACCGGTAGCCCATTTGATGATGGCTTTGGAAGCTCTGTCAAGACCCTCTATTGATGAAAATAAGTTGAAGAAGGAACGTTATCTGGCAATCTCCAAAGAGGCTACGAGGGATATGTCAGAGAAAATAGCCATGATTATGACGTTGTCGATGGCTGAAGAAGGGATGTTTCGGCTAAACTATAGTGAGTTTGACCTGAATGAAGTCATAGAGGTATTAAAAGAGAAATTTACGGCTGTAGCTGAGAAGTGTGTAAGCATATATGTGCAGAATATTGAAGAGAAGACAATGATCAGCGCCGATAAAGAACATTTGACTCAAAGCATTGCCAACCTGATTGATAATGCCATAAAATATTCGAATGACTCCGTCCATATTACAATCTCAGTGCAGAGTAAGGGCAAGGATCTGATCCTGTGTGTCAAAGATAATGGTATCGGTATTGCCCAGGATAAAATAAGCAGTGTTTTCCAGAAATATACCCGGCTTAATACTGTAGAAGGTTCTCCTGCCGGATTTGGGATAGGATTGAGCTACGTAAAAACCGTGATAGAAAAACATGCAGGACGAATCGAAGTAATTAGCGAACTGGCCAAAGGAAGTGAGTTCAAGATTCAGATGCCGGTTTTAAGCTAATCGTAAAGTTTATTGATATTGAAGTCTGTCTTTACTTTGTCTGTTGTATTCCCTTATTAACGAACCAAGTACACCATATTTGATGAAAGTCTTATTAATTGAAGATGACGCCAATCTGGCATTTATGCTTATTGATGGCCTGGAGAGTGAAGGTTTTGAAGTTCTTCATTTAAATAAAGGAGAAGAGGCATTGAAGGCCTTTGAACGTTTCTCCCCTGATATTATCCTGTTAGATGTAAATCTAAAGGGCGTATTAAACGGATTCGAAGTCGGAAGGACCGTTCGACAGTCCGGCAACATCCCTATAATCTTTACGACAGCCCGTACTCAATATGAAGACCTGCAGCAGGGATTTGGCATAGGAAATGTTGACTATCTGAAAAAACCATACAGTATCAGAGAGTTAAGCCTTCGGATCAATGCACTTCTATCAAGACCGGGTAACCAACCTGCTATTGAGCCGAACAGTCTGCAAACGGATAAGAAAATAGGAAAGTACCTGTTTAATCCGGTCGAGCATTGTTTGACGATTGATCATGAAACGATTCATTTGCCTAAGAATGAATGTCTTGTGTTGAACTTATTGGTCGATAAGCAGGGGAAGGTTGTTCAACGGAATGATATATTAAACGCTGTATGGGGCGAAAAAGAGGGATTTATGAGGGAATCATCACTAAATAATATTTTATCATCTCTCCGGTCGAAACTCAGTTCCGATTCGCAGGTTGTGATTCAGTCTATCCCCAAAGTGGGTTGTAAGTTGATCATTCTGGAGCAATAAAATTAGTTGATCAAAGTAGGTTTATTGATATAAAAAGCCTGCATTTCAGATAGTACTGAACTGCAGGCTTTTATATTGAAAGGGATCCGGATCACAGAACCGGAGATATTCAGAGGTTCTTATCAGTGACTCAAAGAATTCCAACCCTGAGCTTTAAGTTCTATTTCGCCTCCGTCACGGGTAATCATACATTTACCTAACGAGGCATTGGTAACGTGGCCGATCACTCTGATGCCCTCGATGGCCGAAACATCATCATGTTTCTCCAGAGGAACGGTGAAAAGCAGTTCGTAATCTTCACCACCATTCATCGCCGCGGTTACAAGGTTCATGTTGAACTCCTCAGCCATGGTGGCAGTTTGGTAATCGATAGGGATTCGCTCTTCGTAGATGCGGCAACCCACATTGCTCTGGGTGCAGATATGCAGCAATTCAGAGGAAAGACCGTCTGATATATCAATCATTGAAGTTGGAACAATACCCTTACCGGCCAAAGCATCCACGATGTCTTTACGTGCCTCGGGTTTGAGCTGGCGTTCGAGGATATACTCTTTTCCGGAGAAGTCAGGTTGTACGGTGGTGGTTCCCTTCAGTACGTGTTTCTCACGTTCCAGAAGTTGCAATCCCATGTAGGCAGCACCTAAATCTCCCGAAACACAGATGAGGTCATTTTCTTTCGCGCCGTTGCGGTATGCAATTGTTTCTTTTTCTCCTTCTCCCAGACAGGTGATGGAGATAGTCAGTCCGGTCATAGAGGCTGATGTGTCACCCCCAATCAAATCCACGCCATAGACTTCACAAGCCAGCTTCAGACCGGTATAAAACTCCTCCAGATCTTCGATCGAAAAGCGCTTTGAGAGACCGAGAGAGATCGTTAATTGTTTCGGACGACCATTCATGGCGTAAACGTCCGAAAAGTTTACCACCGCCGATTTATAGCCCAAATGCTTCAACGGCACATAGGTCAGGTCGAAGTGAATGCCTTCGAGCAGCAGGTCGGTCGTGATGAGTATTTGTTTATCTGTATATTCCAGCACAGCGGCATCGTCACCAACGCCTTTTTTGCTGGATGAATTTTTTAGTTCAAAGGTTTCGGTCAGGTGCTTGATCAGACCGAATTCTCCTAAAGTGGATATTTCAGTTCGTTGTTTCTCCATTCTATTGCAGTTGTTTTAATAATTCAGTCATGATAAGGGTCATCTTCGGTTGGGCGCTGTTGGCCGCTTCGATGACCTCTTCGTGCGAAACCTTCACCGGATTTCCTTCGTACCACATATCGGTAATCACGGACACGGCAAATACATTCATACCGCAGTGACGGGCTACAATCACTTCCGGTACGGTGGACATTCCCACGGCATCGCCTCCTGTAACGCGGAAATATTTATATTCGGCGGGTGTCTCGTAGGTAGGGCCTTGTGTGCCCACGTAAACCCCTTTTTGAATCAGGATGTGGTTCTCGGCTGCTGTCTTTTCCGCCATCCGGATAAATTCCTTCGAATAGGCATCGCTCATATCCGGGAAACGCGGGCCAAGTTCGCTGAAGTTTTTACCTCTCAGCGGATGTTCCGGGAAGAGGTTGATGTGGTCGGTGATTATCATTACATCGCCCACTACAAAATCTGGATTCATTCCTCCGGCAGCATTGGACACAAAGAGATTCTTAATGCCTAACGCTTTCATCACCCGCACCGGGAAAGTCACCTTCTTCATGTTGTAACCTTCGTAGTAGTGGAAGCGTCCCTGCATGGCCAGGATTTCCTTCCCTCCGAGTTTCCCCAGTATCAGTTTGCCGCTGTGTCCTTCTACGGTTGAAACGGGGAAATTGGGAATCTCTTCGTACGAGATTTCTTGTTTATCTTCGATATGATCAACCAGTTCGCCCAGACCAGAGCCGAGAATAATAGCGGTTTCCGGTTTTGAACGGATGATGCTCCGTAGGTAACTAGCGCTTTCTTCGATTATTTCTAACATAGTCGTAGATTTTGGTGTTGAATTCCTCTGTCTTGTTATCCAGGAAAGTTACCTCGATCGGGAGGTAATACATATTCTGTTTCAATGATTCGCTCAGCATCGGTGTCTGTTGCAGGCGGACTGCATCTTTTTCTGTAACCAGAATGATTTTCTTGTCACCGTGAATCTGATGGAACTTTTGCTCAATAATCGCAATGTCCTTCTTGTCAAAGTTATGGTGGTCAGGGAAATTCAGCTCCACGATATTCTCGGCATATTGCTCCAGATCTGCAATCAGCTTTTTGGTTGAGGCAATACCGGTAACAAGCAAGATGGCCTCTTTTTTCTTGTCTATATTAGTCAGTTCACGAATCTGGTTGCCCCGTTCAGGGAATACCGGGTGAAGTTTGCCATAATCGATTGAAGAGAAAAAGAGCTGTTGGTGCGGACGCAAAGTCAGATATTTCGAAATGATACGAATATCCATCGGCTTTGTTGTGGACGGGCTTTTAGTCACAATCATAATATTGGCGCGCTCTTTTGACCAGAGAGGCTCGCGCAAACGGCCGGCAGGCAGCAGCTTGTCTTCGTAGATTTTGCGGTTGTAGTCCATCAGAAGGATGGACAGTCCCGGTTTGACATAACGGTGCTGGAAAGCATCGTCAAGCAATACCACATCAATCTCGGGATGGATTTCCAATAACTTATGAATCCCGACTCGGCGGCTTTCACAAACGGCCACGATGGCCTGAGGAAACTTCTTTTTGATTTGGTAGGGTTCGTCGCCAATTTCGCGTACACCGGCTTTGTCATCCGCCAGTACGAAACCGCTGGTTTTACGTTTGTAGCCGCGACTCAACACCGCAACCTTAAACTTTTTGCTTAAAATAGAAACCAGGTATTCGGTGTGAGGTGTTTTTCCTGTTCCTCCGACAGTCAGGTTGCCAACGCAAATAACGGGAACCTCAAATGATTCGGAAGGGAGAATGCCCCAGTCAAACAGTTTATTTCTTGTACTCACCGCTATTCCAAACAGAAAAGAGAGGGGGAGCAGTGATTTGGTAATTTTAGGTGATTCTTCTTTCATCTCAATTATTCAATATCCAGGTAAAAAGGCAGGCGGGCCTGCATAGGTTGTTGCTTTTGCAGGTTCTGCAGCACTTTATAATATTTCAGGTTCTCGCCAAAATAGAATTTAGCCAGCACATCTGAGGCATCGTCTTGCATATCGCTGAAAATCTCTTCCATAAAAGATTTCTTTTTGGGGAAACTTTCCACGTTGTAATTTTTCAGTTTCGCTTTTTGAGCGGCCAGTTCCAGTGCTGTCTGAATGCCGCCGAGTTTGTCAACCAGCCCGATTTGTATCGCTTTTTCTCCGGTCCAGACGTGTCCCTGGGCCACAGCTTCTATTTTTTCGGTTTTCACTTTGCGTCCGGCTGCACAACGGCCTACAAACAGTTTGTATCCCTCATTGATGTATCCCTGGAACAGAGCCTTTTCATCAGCACGCATCGGACGGTTTATGCTTGGGGTGGTGGCAAAGCGGTTGGTGGAGACTTCGTCAAAGGTCAGTCCCAGTTTTTCCGTTAGCTTTTCCACGTTGGGGAACATGCCGAATATGCCGATAGAGCCTGTGAGTGTAGTCGGTTGAGCGACTATGGCCGATGCCGGGCAGGAGATATAATAACCGCCTGAAGCGGCATAGTCTCCCATTGAAACTACGACCGGCTTCACTTTTTGAATCTCTTTGATGACGTGCCAGATTTGTTCCGAACCGTAGGCGCTACCTCCGGGTGAATTTACCCGAAACACGACAGCTTTTACCGATGAGTCACCTTTGACATCCATCAGATCCCTGGAAAGTTTTTCGCTGTTGATGCCTTCGCTGTCTCCGTCATCAATTCCACCGGCAGCATACACGATGGCAACCTTGTCTTCATATTGGGATTCCTGGCTTTCGGCTTTCACCATATCGCTGATTTCGACCAGACCTTTCTCTTCTTTAGCGTCGGAGTGAGCGAGTTTCTTCAGGTAGGTCCATACATCTGTCCGGTAAATCAACTTGTCAGCCAGACGGTATTTTATATCTTTTTCCGCCGGTTGCATCAGCATGCCTTCGTTGGCGTAAGCATTCAGTTTTTCAACCGGTATTTTGCGACTGACAGAGATTTCTTTAAGCAAATGATTCCAGATTTCGGAGATGTATTCTGTTACTTGTGCTTTATTGGCATCGCTCATTTTTTCCTGGATAAATGGCTCAACTGCCGATTTGTATGTGCCGACTTTGAATATCTGCATCTCAATGCCCAGTTTATCCAAAGCCTTTTTGAAAAAGACAGGCTGTCCGCCAATTCCGCGGAAGTCAATCATACCCACCGGATTAAGCAGGATGGTATCGGCAACGGTCGCCAGGTAAAAGTCCTTCTGTGCATATTGGTCGGCATAAGCGACAACGAACTTCCCGCTTTTCTTAAATTCTTTCAGGCGGTTACGGATCTCTTCCACTGTGGCCATACCGGCAATGGGAATCTTGAAATCGAGATAAATACCGCGGATATTATCGTCTTTTTCCGCTTTGTCGATGGCGGAGAGGATATCATCCAATCCCAGTCGTCCCACTTTGTAGTCGGAGAAGATTTGCTGAAACGGATTTTCCTTCGAACGCTCCACAATTTCCCCCTCCAGCTTGAGGTGAAGCACTGAGTTGGGCTTCGTTTTGAAGGTGGTACTCTCCATTTGGCTAATGGCAACGGCAAATACAAAAATGAACAGCGATATAATCACAATCGCCGTGATAAAGAAGCCCAAAGCGCTGGCAAACGCCATCTTGAAAAATTGTTTCATAGTCTATGCTTTTATGATTGTCCTATCTCTTCCAGTTTAATGCGCAGGGTTTCTGCCATTTGTCTTTTAATGTCAATATGTTCGCGGATACAATTTACCATCGGGTGATTTTCAAACATGCCACGAACAGCTTCAAAGTCAGCATCCTTCACCTTGTTGTTTCCGTCGATACCGAATCCGGTCTGAATCTCCGGAGAGAACTCTTTGCGGGTATCCTCAAGTAACTGTTGATCAAATTTTACAATGGCATCGAGGCTATCGTTGACAAGCTGTGTCAGATCGGAACGGGTCCAGACAGCGACATTTTTACCCAAATGTTGCTCTGTCAGGTTAATCAGCCAGTTCCAGCTCATCACATCGTATGCCGCATCAAGCTCTTTCCAGTAAGAATCCAGTTTTTCTGTAGTATTGATCTTTCCTGATTCAATGTCTGCGACCAGGGCTTCTGCTTTTGCTTTAGGCACGATGGCTCCGGCAATATCGATCCATTCACCCAATCCTTCTTCGCTGTTGGGCTTCAGTATTTGTTTGACCTCCTGCATGGAAGAAAAGGGTGCATCGCTCAACCGTTTCATCAACCGGTCGCCCAGATGCTTTAGAATGGCATTTTCATAAAAGGCAATTCCTTTGCCCAATGAATATCCTTTTATCCTGACTCCATTGTAGAGATAAAGGTCTGACGGTTTGCTTTGTAGCTCTTTCAGAATTTCTAAGCCGCGGAGAATTTTGCCTAATGTGTACGGGCTGAAAAGATTACTGTTGATAATATCTGTGCGGACTTCGTCGCTGAGCGTATTCCGTTTCTTCCACTTTTGGGCGTCACGGATAGTCCCAACATTACCCAATGTTGCCCCCGGCATCAGGTAAGTCTCTTTTTTGTTTTCAACCAAATAGGAGAAAGGCAAATCAGCTGTATCAGCGTGGCGGGTATGTTTTCCTACAATCATAGAAAATGCACCGACGCGGGAAGGCCACATAATGTAAGAGTCGCTTCCCGTTTTGCATCCACGCTCCAGAATGCCCTGGTGGATAGGGCCGAGGCGGTATAGGTGGTTGCTCTGGTTAGTGCCGCTTCCTGCGTTCATAAACGAGTAATAACTGCCGATAAGCAGCGTCGATTTGTGATGGGTGACGGTGAATGGACCGGCGAATGCCGCACAGGCTTCTCCGTGTTCTCCTTGCGAATAGCTGAAGAACAGGGAGTGTACGGCAGAAAACTGGCGCGCCAGATGTACCGCCTGTCCCACGAAAGCGTGGCTGACCATGGCTCCCGATTCCATACAAGCACCTTTAGCCATGATAAAATGATCAGCCATTACACCGTCACCAATGTGTGCTGGAAGTTCGGCAGAACTTTGTACGGTTCCATTGACCAACTTCGTAGCTCCTTCGATGGAGGCCGAATCACCGATGCAGAGGTTCTTCAACGAGCCACAGCGCACGATGCGGCAGTTGTCGCCGATAGTTCCCGTGGTCGATGTTACCTGTGCGGTGTATTTGGCAATGATTAATTTGAGTTGTTTGATAAGAGCTGGACGATGGCGGTAAAAGGCTTGCAGGTAAGCTGTCTGTACCGAAAGCCCGTCGTAGATGACCACTTCACGACCACCTGTTTCGTTGAGTACATTCACCTCAGTGCAGTTTCCAAACGAGCTCACTCCGTCTGTAACCAGTTCGCCGACCTGCTCGATCAGGCAGTGATTGCCGATGTTATAATTGGCGATGGTTGTGTTGGCAATGCGTGTCTGGTTACCGATGCGGCAGTTGTGCAGGGTGGCATTATAGATTCCGCCCGGTGCGGGAATACCTCCGGCAAGGGTAAATTCACCTTCCGGATTACCCAGTTCTATCTTCCCGGAGAACTGAACATTGACGATACGTTCTGCCGAAAAACTTTCCCTGACCTTTATGCTGGTCCAGTCGGTGGCCGAGCAACCCTGTTTTTTGAGTTGCGAAATCTCTGAAGAGGATAGGGGGCGGAGTAATGTCATCGCTAAGTCGTGAGTCGTGAGTAATAAGTCGTAAGCCTTTGCTCTTTGTCTATAAGTTTTTGGCCTAAAATCCCTTATATGTCGAAATCTTCATCGTATTTCTGGAACAAAAAATCGTTGTACGGATAACGCTGTACGTGAATCTCCTTCACACGGGCATACAGCATCTCGCGCAGGGCATCCACGTTGAGTTTCTCTTTGGCAGAGATAAACATGCAATTTTCATGCAGTTTCGCCATCCAGGTCTGTTGCAGCTCCTCCAGCGTGATGTTTTCACGGGTGCGGGGAGTGAGGTCGTCCTCATCCTTCTGCACATGGTTGTATGCATCTATTTTGTTGAAAATGATGATGGTCGGTTTATCCTGCGCATCGCATACCTCATTTAGCGTTTGCGTTACTACCTCGATTTGTTCCTCGAAGGCTGTGTGGGAGATGTCCACCACGTGCAGTAGCAGGTCTGCCTCGCGCACCTCATCGAGGGTCGATTTAAACGACTCCACCAGGTGAGTCGGCAGCTTGCGGATAAATCCTACCGTATCCGACAACAGGAAAGGCAGGTTGTCCACGATCACCTTGCGTACGGTTGTGTCGAGTGTTGCAAACAATTTGTTTTCGGCAAACACCTCCGATTTACTTAGCATGTTCATCATCGTGGATTTGCCCACGTTGGTGTAGCCGACAAGAGCCACGCGCACCATTTTGCCGCGGTTTTTACGCTGTGTCGCCTTCTGTTTGTCAATGGCTTTCAGATCCTCTTTCAGCTTTGAAATTTTATCGAGGATAATACGACGGTCGGTCTCGATCTGTGTCTCGCCCGGACCACGCATCCCGATACCGCCTCGCTGGCGCTCAAGGTGAGTCCATAGTCGGGTCAGACGGGGTAGGAGGTATTGGTATTGTGCCAGCTCCACCTGTGTTTTGGCATGGGCGGTCTGTGCACGTTTGGCAAAAATATCCAGGATCAGGCTTGTGCGGTCGAGAATTTTCACCTCCAGCATCTTCTCGATGTTTTTGAGTTGCTTGGGCGAAAGATCGTCGTCAAAAAGCACCATACCGATCTCATTCTCTTCTACATAATCTTTGATTTCCTGTAGTTTTCCCTGTCCTACGAAAGTCACAGGGTGGGGATAGTCGAGACGTTGTGTAAAGCTCTTCACCGGAACCGCCCCTGCCGTCTCGGCCAGAAACGCCAGCTCATCGAGGTACTCGTTCGACTTTTGCTCGTTTTGTTGAGGGGTAATCAGACCGACCAGCACAGCTGTCTCGGTTTCCGATTTCGTGATTATAAAATCCTTCATGTAATGTCTAATGCCTTAAATAGGATACAAATATAGTCAAAAAGCCGTCAGCCTGTGATGCCAAACCTCCAAGGTTTTTAAAACCTTGGAGGTTTACTGTCACAAAAAAAGCGCCCTCATTGCTGAAGACGCTTTATATTTGGAATTAAAAGAGGGTCAGATTAATATCTTCCGCCACGGCTTCCACCACCGTAACCACCGCCACGGTTGCCACCGCCAAAACCGCCACCACGGTTTCCGCCGCCGTAGCCACCACCACGACGTTCGCCGGCTGGTCTTTCTTCACGTGGACGAGCTTCTGATACAGCGATCACGCGACCGTCGTATTCGCAACCGTCAAGTTCGCTGATTGCTTTTTTCGCAGCTTCGTCGTCAGACATTTCTACGAAACCGAAACCTTTTGATTTTCCGGTCATTTTGTCCATGATTACACGCGCAGAGGATACTTCACCATACTCTGCAAAAAGTTCGTTCAAGTCTTCGTCGTTTACGCCAAAGCTTAGTTTTGCAACAAAAATGTTCATTTGAAAATAGGATTAAATTAATTGATTTGATTGAAGGAAAGGCTGAGAACGTACGCCTATTGTAAAAATCCTATCAGAACGAAACGGATTGAATAGTGAATGGCCCGCGCTTATTTTCAATAACAGCCGTAAAGGTAAACATATTTGTCATATACAGACTGATTTAACGGAATAATTATCTGTAATAGATGAATTTATAACATATATTGAGCATCTTCTTCATCTTTTGAGGGCAAACCAATGGAAATTATCCGGGAGGATTAAAAATGCAGGCGATAGAAGTCATATTAAAGCTCTCCGGTACAGGAGTGGTTTGATGAAGGAGGAATCTTACACAGTGACCATTTTTATAAGTACACAACATTGGATTGCAGATCAATTAAATTAGGATTATTTAGCCGTTTAAACATCTGAAAATGAAAATAATCCCGTTTATCTATTTGTATCTTTACCTACCGAAATCCTGATGACAGGTTGCGGTCGTATTTATACAGACGATTAATGTAACAACCCTTTTAAAAATGTTTTTTATGAAGTCAAAAGTCTTTTATCCGGTATTGCTATTGTTTAGCACATTTTTGTGGAGTTGCTCCCAATCAGATGTATTGAATTCATCCGATTCAGGTAATCTGAAATCATCACTTACGGCCGGTGTTCAAAATCTGAACTCCGCATTAAGTGAAATTACATCTTCATCCGGTTTTCAGGTCCTGACTAACAATAGCTCATTGAAAAGTGCAACAACTTCCCCCGTGGATTCTTTGCTGACCAACCAGATATTACTTTCAGATATATCCGGTGTGTATGACTATAAAGTCCCTTCTACAAAATGGGGGCCGATTTCCAGTCAGCGTTATTTCTCCAAAACCGCATCAAACTCATTAATGATTGTCAGGTTGCCACAGGAAAAAGTAGAATCTCCGAGAACGTTATTTACCTATTCGCCCAGCGATACATTATTGACCAACAACTATGTAATCAGTGTCTCGGACTACCTGTATAAATTCAGGCCCTTCGTGGGATATGATTACCGATTAGCTTCAGGTATCAAAATTAAGGATGTGGATGTCGGTAATTTGAAAATCTGGTCAACCCTCAATTACGTAAACGGCTACGATTATCTTTCAGAGTTTGATTTCCCCAGCGGATATGTAACCAAATGTTACGCTTCTTCCGGAGATACGGCTGTGTCAAGCTACTCTATCTCCAAGGGCGGCACTATGCTCTATGAAGAAAAATACACTGCTACCAGAACCAGTACAACCTCCTGGTATCGGGAACGGTCATACTCTTTGACCATAGGCGATGTGCAGATTGTAAGAGCTTTGGGAAAAGGACAGACGCTTGACAGTGCCAAAGTTTATGTCAAAGGTGTCCTTCAAACCAATTCAAAAGTTGAAGTAATCAATAAAACGACAGATACTTCAAACCCATCATTCACTCACAAAACACGAGACCTGAAGATTACCTTCGATGATGGCACCAGCAGTACACTGACCGATCTTGAAGGTGCAGCAATAGACAATATCAGTTCACTCTTTACTTCCATGCGTCAGGTAAATTTTGCAACCGATGTGGTGGACTGGATTGCGTGGGATATTTATCGCAGTAAAAAGTAGAATAGATTGTTTTTTCACAGATTTATCGATGGTTAGAATTGAGTATGCATCTTTAACCATCGATAGAAATCATTCTTTTTTGCATATTTCTAATGCAACTTCTCTTTCTCTGAAATAGATAGGTTAGTCAAGTGTCAGCCCTTTCTTATTGCTATATATAACAGGGATTATACAGGGATAAACCAGAGATATAACAGGGATATTACACTTATTTTTGGTGTAATATCCCTGTAAGTAGTCTGTTTAATCTCTTCTTTTAGCCAACTTATAAGAGGGCTAGATATTCATTTAGAATACCTTTGGAATGCATTAAGGAATGAAAGTGCCATCCTAAAACAGAGAATCCGCAAAGAATGAGCATCTACACTATTCTTTGCGGATTCTGGTTTTCTTTGTTTCTGCCGTGATTTACTCAAACATCAGCGTATATAAATGTTTGGGGTCGAATACTTCATTTGATATTTCCAGCAATTGCTTTGCGGTCAAGGCTTCAATACGTTTATTTACCTCTTCAAGGCTTTCAAACTTATTAAAATGGAGGAAGGATTTCCCTACCGCCAGGGCCAGATTCTCACGGTTGTCAACCGATACGCCCAATTGTCCCATCAACTGTTTCTTGGCGGCATTCAATTGAAGAGATGTCATCTTTTTATTACGTAACAAAGCCAGCTCTTTATCAATCAACCGGATGCACTTGTCCCGGTTTTTTGGATCGGAGCCGAAATAGATGGCGAACACTCCCGTATCGGTGTAGGAAGTTAGGGTCGATTCTACGGAATAGACATACCCGTGACGTTCGCGCAGGGCAAGGTTCAGGCGACTGTTCATACCCGGGCCACCCAGTATGTTATTAACCATATACAAGGCCAGACGATTCTTGTCGTGCAGGCTGTATCCCCTGCTTCCCATCAGCACATGCGCCTGATGAGTATCGTGGTTTTCGGTGACTGCTTTGCAGTTGGTGACCGGTAGGGGCGTCTTGCGATGCTTAATGATTTCACACGAGGGGACTGAGGAGGCATACTTCTCTATCAGCCGGATAATCTTCTTAAAATCAGTCCTGCCCATCGAGAAGAAAACCATATTTGACGGAACATAATGTTTGGCTACGAAAGCCAACGCATCGGCAGTGGTGAATGATTCGAGCGATTCGGTGTCGCCGAGAATATTATGGCCGAGCTCATGGCCTTCAAACAGTAGGTTTTCAAACTCGTCATAAATCAACTCGGAGGGATTATCCTTATACGAGCCAATCTCATCGAGTATCACATCCCGTTCTTTTTCTATTTCGTTTTGGGGAAATGTGGAATGAAACACCAGGTCGGAAAGCAACTCCACAGCCCGTTCGATATGCTCCTCCAGGAATATCGAATAGACGAAGGTCTCCTCCTTGGAGGTGTAAGCATTAAGTTCTCCGCCGACCGCCTCCATACGGTTCAGTATATGCACCGAACGGCGCTTCTCTGTCCCCTTAAAAAGCAGATGTTCCACAAAATGCGCCATGCCAAACTGGTGCGGTTCTTCATCCCGCGTCCCTACATTCACGGCATAGCCGCAATAGGCGACTGGGGAATCGGACGGCATGTGTACCACCCGCAGTCCATTGGCCAAAGTATATGTCTGATAATGATCTGTCATAATATTCATGTATAGGGCAAAGGTAAGTAATTTGGGGAAATCTATCAGTCAAGAAAAGCAATCCCCCGTCATGCGTGAGGAAAACTGTTGGATAATAATGTAACGAAAGCAAGATTCTTGGACAGGGCTCCGATTGGGTTGAATATTGTGGGTGCAGCGGTTTTTAACCGCTGATTTTCAATAGAAATGTGACAAACAGATAAAATGCTTATTTTTAAAGCGGGATAGGTTGTTTCCGAATGATATATCCAGTCCTACGGTTTCAAAGTTTTCTATTCTGTATCCAGCATAACGGGGAGTAGAAGAATAAAGAAAGCCATATCTTTGGGTAATTAAAAGTTAAATATATGAAGCATATCTATGTTGTACTGATTGTGGTATATACAAATACGTCTTTGTTTGCGCAGAAGAACAAAAATGGATTGTTTTTATTGGCTATTAAAGAGATGAGATCTCCAAACGTTAAAAAGATAAAGCCTAAAGTGTCATGCTATTATGTTGACTATTGTACTGTGCGTTATTTGGGCTATAAATTGATTTTTAAGAAGAGTGATGGGGATTCTATTTCATATAGACGATTGTTTGTAAATCATCAAGAGTTCAAGATTATATCGTGTAAGAATGAAGAATATGAAACGAACAAGTATACTTTTCCTGAATACGAATTTTCAGTTTATATTTTTGATCAAAATAAAGGGCTCTTAAAGATTATGTCCAGTTTGCCAGGTTGTACAGGGATAGCATACCAGTATCAGATGTTTCAAGTGGTTGATTTTAAGAATAAAGTATGTTATGAGAAGATCCTCAGATACTATAGGTGAAACGTACTTCAAGTCTGGAGATAGAACTGCAATTCAATTTTGATTTACTATGGATGAATAGGTGATAAAGTGCCTCTCTCATTTATTTCAATAATGGTTCATTGATTTCATTGAGACCATGCCATTGCAATATAAGTTTGTGCTCGGCTCAAAAAGAGTGATTTTGAACATTCTTATGTTCATAAAATTCAGATTCGGATATTTTGAACCAAGTCAATCCTCTAACCGTTATTTCCCCAAACTATAAACTATGCTAATCGTCATATCCCCCGCCAAGAATCTCGATTATAAAACGACTGCTCCGGTTACTGATTTTACACAGCCCGATTACCTCAAGCAATCTTCGAAATTGATCAAGCGATTACGCGATATCGAAGTTCCTGACCTGATGAAGCTCTATTCCGTCAGTCGGGAGATTGCTTCGCTCAATTATGAGCGTTACAAACAGTGGCATTTGCCCTTTACCCCGGAGAATGCCAAGCAGGCTGTGTTTGCCTTCAACGGAGAAGTCTATAACGGATTGAAAGCAAAGACGCTGGCTCCCGATGATATTCAATTTGCTCAGGGGCATTTGCGTATGTTGTCCGGACTTTACGGAGTTCTTCGCCCGCTTGACCTGATTCAACCTTACCGTCTCGAAATGGGCATTAAACTCGATACAGCCAAAGCGGAAAATCTCTATGAGTTTTGGGATAATAAGATTACGAAAAATCTCAATGAAGTGCTGAAATCCCAAATCGGTGAAGAGTCGGTACTGATTAATCTGGCTTCGCATGAATACTTCAAAGCTATTCATCGTAAAAGCGTCAAAGCACGCATTATCGACTTCGAGTTTGTAGAGATGCGTGACGGAAAGCCCAAACCTATCACCGTTTATATGAAAAAAGCACGGGGTATGATGACTCGTTTCATTATCGAAAACCGCCTGATCGACCCCGAACAGCTCAAGGCATTTGATACGGAGGGGTATGCCTTTGTTGAAGACTTCTCGGAAAAGGATCGTTGGGTGTTTGTCAGATAAAAAACAAAGCTGTCATTTTTACAGATGCACCTTGTAGTTTTGTCAGTTAAACCGTTTAATATTGGATAATTAGGTTTAAAACAGATGTCTGGGAATGCTTTTCCGTGAGCCTTGTTGTTATAACTATGTAGCAAGTGGATTTGGCACGTAATTTGAAATTGGTTAAGTGAACTTCGGTTCACCAAAATCTAAGTCAAACCATTAAAATAGGAGGTTATTATGTCACTGATTAAGAGGGATGATTTCTTCCCAAACTTACCAAGTTTCTTTAACGACTTCTTCAATCGTGATTGGATGGATTGGTCTAACCAGAATTACTCATTGACCAATACTACGCTGCCATCAGTCAATATTCGCGAATCGGAAGCAGCTTTTGATGTTGAGCTGGCCGCACCGGGCATGGTCAAGGAAGATTTTAAGATTGAGTTGAATCACAATGTATTGACTATTTCTTCAGAAAAGAAGAATGAGAAAGAGACTAAAGAAGAGGGCAAATACACACGTCGTGAATTCAGCTACCAGTCTTTCAGTCGCTCATTCACCCTGCCGAATGTAGCTGATAGTGAAAACATCGAAGCGAAATACGAAAAAGGAATCCTTACGATTCATATACCAAAGCGTGAAGAAGCCAAAACGAACCCCATCCGGGTGATTGAGATTAAATAAACCCTTGCAAAAAGAGCCTGAAAGTGAATTCTTCAGGCTCTTTTTTTACAAAGAAAAACCCCATTGCCGAAGCAACAGGGTCTGATCATATTTATTTTATGGCAATCTTGCGAACGATATTGTCCGACTTGAGGATATAACAGCCTTTCGGTAATTCGATTATATACTCTTCGTCGGCCTGAGGTAAGCGGTATTGTTTCAGTTTGACGCCCAATACACTGTAAATCTCTACAATAGAGTTTGGTACTGCGTTTTGAATGCTGATTCTGTTCCCCACTACCTGTATGACCATAGTTACATTGTCGCGATCCGGAGAGGGTTTCGCCGGTTGCGTCTGTGTCGGCACTCCGCTTGCCAGCAGAATGGAGCAACAGAATATTCCTATCATCAATAACTTTTTCATCCTTAAAAAACGATATAATGCAAAGGTAGTGCAATTTTTCTCAAACGATTCCGTTATGGTTCCGTTTTATTATATTTTACATAAACGAATGGCGATTTCGTTTTTCAACTTATAATAATCAGACATTTTCCGGATGGTAAAAGCCAGGGCTTCAGTATCATGTGATGTGATGAGTATCCGGTTATCAACCACGGCATTGTTCAATAATCTCAGTTTCTCATTAACCGAATCTACCGGGTAGATATCGTATGCCGAGATCCACAAAGTAGAGAGGTGTGCCGATGTAGGTATCACATCACCAGTAAAACAATATCGTAATCCATTGAGTTCAAAGACGGGGACAATTTGTCCGGGGGTATGGCCATTGTAGAGTTCGAGTTTTACACCGGGGTAGATTTCGCTGTCTTGTTCGACCAGGCATATCAGTCCGGCATCCTCCAACGGGCTTACATTCTCCGGCCAGTAGGCGTCCTCATCCAGTAAAGTCGGGTTTTGTGCGTGTTCCCATTGTTTCCGGCTGACCCAATGGATAGCTTTGGGAAAAGTAACATTCAGGACTCCGTTTTTGTCTGTGCCGGTGCAACCGCCGCAATGGTCAAAATGCAGATGGGTAAGTATAACATCAGTTACCTCATCGGACGGGACACCCAGTGAGGATAATGCCACTGCGGGATTTATCACATTTTCAAAGCCATAACTTTTACAACGCTCCGGATATTTTACACCTGTACCTGCATCGACCACAATCTTCCTGCTACCCATCTCTACGTATAGCATATTTGTGCTCAGTCGACACATTTCGCCATAGGCCGGATAACGTTTTCTCCAGATTTTTTGGGGAATAACTCCGAACATGGCACCTCCCGTACAATAAAAAAAACCGGACTGTATAAGGGTTAACTGCATTATAAGTATTATTTTTGCACCCAAATTTAGCAATAACTGTTGTGACACAGATTATTGATCGTTAAAAAAGGTGTTGTTTTTTGCTGTAAAACTGATTGGGACGGGTTTTTTCGGATGTTTCTATGTCCGGACTTATTCGTTGTGATGATTAATTCGATTTTGATGAAACGTATCCATATTATTTCCATCGGAGATTACACGATGTGCCAGCTTGCCGTGGCCCTCCAGAAAAAGGGGTATCACGTAACCGGTTCTGACATTGTCATTCCGGAAGAGCAACGCAAGTTGTTGGCTCAGCATGACCTCCTCCCAGAACGAATGGATTGGGATACGGAGACGCTCGTAAAAGGTATTGACGTAGTTGTACCGGCTATGCACCTGGATAAATCGAATCCGGAACTGGCCCGTGCTTATGAAAAAGGGCTGTTGGTGATGTCGTTTCCGGAATTCATCTATCATCAGAATAAAAATAAGGTTCGTTTTGTGGTAAGCGGTAGCAAAGGAAAAAGCAGCATCATGTCGATGATGATGTTTGCCCTGAAAAAGCACAAGATTGCATTCGATTATGTGGCTCTTAATGAAATGAAAGGAACCTCTTCCTCCATCCATTTGAGTTACGACAACCGGATTGCTTTGCTGGAAGGTGATGAGTTCAGTACTTCACCCATAGAACCCCGGCCGCTGCACCTGTTCTACAAACCGCAGATTGCATTGCTGACCAACCTGATTTGGGACGAATGCGAATCTTTCCCTGCCTTTGAAAGCTATCTGGAGAGCTTCAAGACTTTGATTGAGCGCATTGACCGTGATGGGAAATGTATCTACTTCGAAGAAGATATGCCGCTGGAGAATCTTACCGCCCTGCTGCGCGACGATATAACCGGCATGCCCTATAAGGCTCACGACACCGAATATGTCGATGGCCAACTGATGCTTAAAACCCGTTTCGGACACTATCCGATCGAGGTTTGTGATGAATATTTCCTGCAAAACCTTAATGGCGCTCGCCTGGCATGCCGTCAATTGGGTATGCAGGATAAAGATTTTTATGCAGCTATTTCTGAGTATTGCACCCATTTTACCAAGGAACCTGTTTCCGTTGAAATAAGAAAAGACCCGGCATGATCATAGCCCGTCAGAAGAAAAAAGAGAATATCGCAGAATATCTGCTTTTCATGTGGCAGATTGAAGATCTAATAAGAGCCAACGGCCTGGATTTAGATAAAATACAGTCCGGAATCATCGATAAATTCGATCAGTCGGAAGAGGCTAAAAAAGAGATCCGTGACTGGTATGAAAGTCTGATCGACATGATGCGCCGCGAGGATAAACAGCAAAGCGGTCATTTGCAGATTAACCAGAACGTAATCATTGACCTGACCGACCTGCACCTTCAACTTATACATTCCAATAAAGAGCCTTTTTATGTAGCTGCCTACTATAAGACATTGCCGTTTATCGTGGAGCTGCGTGCCCGTGCAGGAGAGCTCCAGACCGGTGAGATTGAAACCTGTTTTTCAGCTTTGTACGGTGTGCTGATGTTGCGTCTGAGAGGACAGGCAGTATCGGAAGAGACAATGAAGGCTATCAAACAAATTTCTACTTTCCTGGGACTTTTATCGGATAAATACAAGGAAGACCGAGCGGGGGAATTAGATAAGGATTGAGGGAGTGAAGGACTGAGGGAATGAACTTATACTCAACTCGATTCAAGAATATATATCAAGACAAACAAAATACAATGAGTAAAATATTGGTTACCGGAGCTAACGGTCAGTTAGGCAGCGAGCTTCAGGAATTGTCGGCCAAATATCCACAGTTCACTTTTCTTTTTACAGATGTCGATGCATTGGACATTTGCGACAAAGAAGCCGTTTCTGATTTTATCGCAGCGAACGGAATCAATTACCTCATCAATTGTGCGGCATATACAGCCGTAGATAAAGCGGAAGATGAGCCAGAATTTTGTGCCAAAATCAACCGGGATGCTGTTCGCAATCTGGGAGAAGCAGCCGCTGCTCATGGTGCTAAAGTGCTTCACGTTTCTACTGACTACGTATTTGACGGGCAGAACTATCGTCCTTACGTGGAGAGCGATCCGGTTTGCCCGCAGTCTGTTTACGGTGAAACCAAACTCGCCGGTGAACAGGAATTAATGGCGGCTTGTCCTGATTCAGCAGTGGTGCGTACTGCCTGGTTGTATTCCAGCTATGGAAATAACTTCGTAAAAACGATGATGCGACTAGGCAAAGAGCGCGACACTTTGGGCGTGATCTTTGATCAGGTGGGAACACCTACTTATGCCGCTGATTTGGCAGAAGCATTGATGAAGATGGTGGTCTTTGCAGAAGAAAAGGGTTTTGTACCGGGTGTATTCCACTATTCAAATGAAGGAGTGTGTAGCTGGTATGATTTTGCCAGAAAAATCCACAAGCTGGTCGGCATCCAGTGTAAAGTTTCTCCTTTAGAAACAGCAGACTATCCTACGAAAGC
The DNA here is from genome assembly GCF_022808675.1 of Parabacteroides sp. FAFU027. Lineage (NCBI taxonomy): Bacteria > Pseudomonadati > Bacteroidota > Bacteroidia > Bacteroidales > Tannerellaceae > Parabacteroides > Parabacteroides sp. FAFU027. The sequence goes on along the minus strand of NZ_JAKZKV010000002.1, from coordinate 387,057 downwards.
GAAACGCCCGCACTACAGCGTATTAAACAAGAAAAAAATAAAAACAACTTTCGGCATCACTGTTCCTTATTGGGAAGAGAGCCTGACCGATTGTATTGCGAAGTTATTTTAAAGAAGCCCCACCCTCCCGATAGCTATCGGGACCTCCCCAAAAGGGAGGGTGTAAGAATGCTTCACAAAAACAATAAAGAAAATCACAAACTCGCTCTATAAAGTCCCCTATCTGGGGATTTCGGGGGCTTCTAAGTTATGACAGAATTACAGGAAGAGATTCTAAAAAGACGCACCTTTGCGATTATCAGCCACCCTGATGCGGGTAAAACTACACTGACTGAGAAGTTACTGCTTTTCGGGGGCGCAATCCATGTGGCCGGCGCGGTGAAATCGAATAAAATCAAGAAAACCGCTACTTCCGACTGGATGGAGATTGAGAAACAGCGCGGTATCTCGGTAGCCACTTCGGTAATGGGATTCAACTACGGCGATTACAAGATCAACATCCTCGATACTCCCGGTCACCAGGACTTTGCGGAAGATACTTACCGTACCTTGACCGCAGTGGACAGCGTAATCATCGCAGTGGACGTAGCGAAAGGGGTGGAGGCGCAGACCCGCAAGCTGATGGAAGTTTGCCGTATGCGCAATACGCCTGTAATGATCTTTGTCAATAAGCTCGACCGCGAGGGTAAAGATCCGTTTGACTTGCTGGATGAACTGGAAGCAGAGCTGAATATCTCTGTCCGCCCGTTGAGCTGGCCAATCAATATCGGCCAACGCTTCAAAGGGGTTTACAATATCTACGAAGAAAAGCTAGACCTTTATACTCCAAGTAAGCAAATCGTAAGCGAATCGGTTAATTTCAAAGATATCAACAGCCCGGAACTGGAAAACTATATTGGCGACAGCGATGCTGAGAAATTGCGTTCCGACATTGAGCTGATCGAAGGCGTTTATCCTGAATTTGATAAAGAAGAATACCTGAAAGGTAAACTGGCGCCGGTATTCTTCGGCTCGGCGTTGAATAACTTCGGGGTAAAAGAGTTGCTAGACTGTTTTGTGCAAATTGCACCATCACCTCGCCCAATTCATGCCGTTGAGCGTGAGGTAAAACCAGAAGAAGAGCAATTCACCGGCTTTATTTTCAAGATCCATGCCAATATGGACCCGAACCACCGCAGCTGTATCGCATTCGTGAAAATCTGTTCCGGTAAATTCAGCCGTAACGAAAACTATAAGCATGTACGCAACGGTAAGCTCATGCGCTTCTCGAGCCCGACTGCTTTTATGGCGCAAAAGAAATCCATCGTGGACGATGCTTATCCCGGTGATATTGTCGGTCTTCCCGATACCGGTAACTTTAAGATAGGCGATACTCTGACCGGCGGCGAAGAACTGCACTTCAAGGGCTTACCGAGCTTCTCTCCTGAGATGTTTAAATACATCGACAATGCCGATCCGATGAAGGCTAAACAGCTCAACAAAGGTATTGACCAGTTGATGGACGAGGGGGTTGCTCAGATCTTTACCAACCAATTCAATGGTCGTAAGATCATCGGTACAGTGGGTCAGCTTCAGTTTGAGGTTATCCAGTACCGACTGCTTAACGAATATGGAGCGCAATGCCGCTGGGAGCCGTTGAACCTTTACAAAGCCTGCTGGATCGAAAGTGATGATCCGGCTGAACTGGAAAACTTCAAGAAACGCAAGTATCAGTTTATGGCTGTGGATAAAGAGGGGCGCGATGTTTTCCTTGCCGATTCAGGCTACGTGCTGATGATGGCGCAGAATGATTTTAAAAACATTCGCTTCCACTTTACTTCAGAATTTTAAGCTTTGCTATTAAGACACTAAGAGCATTTAGCTTTACGAAGATATATAGTTCAAAAAAACGGGCTGTTTCCAATCAAGAGGAGACAGCCCGTTTTTGCATTTGCAATAAACCTGTTTTAAAGAAGCTGAAAAAGTAAATTTTACATTAGGGTAATGGGTAGTTAAATACGGTAATATCACGGGTTAAGTCATTGATTTATCGCTATATTTGGACACTTGACCCTTTGCCCTTATGATAAAACCGTTCTACATAACGATAACGATTGTGTTGTCTGTGATTTTCCTTTACCCGATTGGTGCATTAGCCGTTACTGCAAACCCGGAGCCGGTGACAATTGCCCAGCCCGATGGCTCAAAACTCACTTTAAAGCTGAATGGTGATGAGCGGAAGCACTATTCACGGACGACCGACAATTATACCGTCTTACAGGATAGCGATGGTTACTATAAATATGCGATTGATTCTTTGGGGAAGCTGAAACCAGGATACATCCGTGCTCATAATCCTGAAAACCGAAAAGCGACAGAGAGCCATTTCCTGCAGAGTATTTCCACCGGGTTGCGACAAAAAGATTCCACTTCTGTATTTGGCACTCACAATACGTTGAAAAGAGCATCAATCACTCAGTATCTGATCCAGCCCGAATCAGGATTGCGTTCAGCTACCGTCCCAACACAAAGATACCTGGTTATACTGGTCAATTTTGCGGATGTTAAGTTCTCCAGAACCAATGCTGATTTTACCAACATGCTTAACCAGACAGGATACACCGCTACTGGTGCTACCGGTTATACCGGAAGCGTAAAAGATTATTATACTGAAAATTCGATGGGGAATCTGGTGCCCCAATTTGATGTTGTTGGTCCGGTGACTTTATCCCAGAATATGGCTTATTACGGAGGAAACGATGCCTCAGGAAATGATCTTCATCCGAGGGAGATGGTTTTAGAGGCTTGTACACTCGCTAATAATGCTTATTCCTCGCTTAATTTCAAGAACTACGATAATGATGGTGACAAGGTGGTGGATAACATCGCCATTTTCTATGCCGGATATGCCGAGTCAAACGGAGCGTCTGCCAATACGATATGGCCTCACCAATGGAGTGTGTCAGGTGTTTCCGGGAATAAATTATTCGATGGTGTATATGTGAGTTCTTACAGTTGTTCTTCTGAGTTGAAAGGTGTCAGCGGTACAACGATGGAGGGAATCGGTACCTTCTGTCATGAATTTGGGCACGTGCTGGGATTGCCGGATCTTTATGATACTGATGGCGCTGACAACGGACAATTCTTCGATTCAAACTCATTCAACCTGATGGCGTCAGGAAACTATAACAACAATGCCAATACGCCTCCTTATCTTTCCATTTTCGAAAGGAAAATCATCGGGTGGTCCACATCAATCAGGTTAAGTGGAGATACGACAATAACAGGACTGTCTCATATAGGGAATTCAAATAAAGCCTTTTACATCCATACAAATCCCCAGCCGGCTCCGGGTGAAAATGATACGGAATGGTTTTATCTCGAAAATCGCCAACAGACAGGTTGGGATAGTTATATTCCGGGGCATGGATTAGTGATTACACATGTGGACTTGAGTGATAGTGCATTTGTAAAATACTGGAATAATGGTCTGGGAAATGCGTATGCCAGTCACCCCTGTTACGATCTTTTGGAAGCCGACGGTATCGCCAATTATGCTTCACGAAGTGGAGATCCGTTTCCGGGGACTTCCGGACGAACCGATTTTACTGACTCCGGAATCCCGAATTCGCTTTCCAGGGAAGGTGTGGCAACAGCAACCCCGGTTACCCAAATCACAGAATCATCCAATCTGATTAGTTTTATTGTAGGAAAGGGGGTTAAAAGTATTTCAACAGCTGTTACAGAGACAGTAGGAGATAATCTCGCAATAATAAGTCAAAATGGAGAAATCCGGCTCAACGGTCTTGTAACTGGAGCTTCCGCCTCGCTCTACAATGTTGCTGGAGAGCTGCTTAGTGATAAAACGTCCACTTCCGGTCAACTTACCTTTCCGGTGCGGGCAAATGGAGTCTATATCATTCGCCTGATCAAAAATGGCTCAGTAAGATCCTACAAGGTCGTCGCAGGATTCTGATTTAGAATTTAATGTTTGTGTAAAAGGCTCTCTCCGGAGGGCCTTTTTGTTGTTTTGTAAGGCGTTGATTCCGGTTTTCAGGAATATATAGGAAAACAAAAAGAGGGAAGATTTTTCAATCTTCCCTCTTAACGAGTGGTACCACCAGGAATCGAACCGGGGACACAAGGATTTTCAGTCCTTTGCTCTACCAACTGAGCTATGGTACCTCGTTTCTCGTTTGCGAGTGCAAAGATAGGCATTTTTCAAATATATCCAAATGTTTTGCTCAGCTTCGCAGTATTTAAAAACAAAAGAGGGAAGATCTTTCAATCTTCCCTCTTGACGAGTGGTGCCACCAGGAATCGAACCGGGGACACAAGGATTTTCAGTCCTTTGCTCTACCAACTGAGCTATGGCACCGTTGTTTCTCGTTTGCGGTTGCAAAGATAGATGTTTTCTTCGGAATGCACAATAGTTTGGCTGGAATATTTTGTGAAAAAGGTCTGTTTTGTTGCTAAGCGTGTAGCTATTAGGCTTTTTAGAAATGAAAATATTTCCGGTTATTTTGAATTTGCTTACTTTTGTCGGAAAATGAAGCGGATGAACAGCGTAGAAATGATTAAAAAGATGGATGAGGCCGGGCAAGAAAGGACGCCTTTTTTGTTCGTCGTAGACTTTTCCGGTGAGAACTGTCATTTCCTGCCGCTGAATAATCTTTCGGGAGAATTTTATTACAGTATTCCTGGCTTCGAAAATCTTCCTTCTGATAAATGTACAGAACAGCCATTTCATTTTCTCAAACAGCCAATCTCTTTTGAACGATACAAAAAGGGATTTGATATTGTAAAAACAGGCATTCTGAGAGGCTACTCTTTTTTGGTAAACCTAACCTACCCGACGTATGTTGATACAAATCTTACCCTGGCTGAGATTTTCGATCGGAGTAATGCGCCGTATCGCTTGTATATGCCGGGTAAATTCGTCTGTTTTTCTCCTGAGTGCTTTGTGAAAATAAAAAACGGGCGAATTTTCTCCTATCCGATGAAAGGGACGATTGATGCAACCCTGCCGGATGCTGAAAACCGGATATTGAATGATGCTAAAGAAAAAGCGGAGCATTATACGATTGTGGACCTTATTCGTAATGACTTAAGTCGTGTCGCTAATCAGGTTGAAGTGACAAAGTTCAGGTACATTGACCGGGTAGAAACGAATGGTAAAACGTTATTGCAGGTGAGTTCTGAAATATCAGGGTGTTTGCCGGCGGATAATCATTCCCATTTGGGGGAGATTATCTTTTCGATGCTGCCGGCCGGTTCTATTTCCGGTGCGCCAAAAGATGCCACTTTGAATCTGATTCGGCAGGCAGAACTGGATGAGCGTGGCTACTATACAGGGATCTTCGGTGTTTTTGATGGCGAAAATCTGGAAAGCGCTGTCATGATTCGTTTTATTGAGCAAACTAGCGACGGTTTGCTCTTCAGGAGTGGCGGTGGTATTACCGCGCAGAGTGATGCCGAAAGTGAATATCGTGAATTAATTGATAAAGTCTATGTCCCTTTTACTTGAATCGGTTCGTATTGTTAATGGTCAATGGATGAATGCGGCTTATCACCGGCAGCGCATGGATGATAGTACCATGGAGCTGTTTGGGAAAGCCTTCAGTGTGGATTTTGAAACAATTGAAATTCCGGCTGAATACCGGAAGGGTATTGTGAAAGGGCGGATTATATATGATACGCAGGTTCGTGAAGTTGGGTTTGATCATTATTCTTCCAGAAAAATCGGTTCACTGCAACTTGTCTATGAGGATAATATTGATTACCACCTGAAATGGGCAGATCGAACGGCTTTGAATGAATTGGTTAAACAAAAAGGCACCGCAGATGAAATTCTTATCATCAAAAATGGTTTTGTAACTGATATCAGTTATGCTAATGTTGTGGTCCGGTATAAGGATAGGTTAGCGACTCCGGCGCATTGCCTGCTGAAAGGTACACGCCGCAGGCAACTGCTTGATCAGCTTGTTGTTGTCGAAGAAGATATTACAGTTGATAAACTTTTCCAGGCAGAGTCGGTTATCATTATCAATGCTATGCTGGGATTGGAGGAGGCGATTGAAATTCCCATCAGCCGGATCTTTCGCTGATAGTCGCTTATATAAACATGAACAGCCGCAGGGGGATATCTCCTGCGGCTGTTCATGTTTTTATATCTCAATTACAGGCTCTGGTAAGAGGCCTTTGTTTCGTTTTTGGCTAATGGTTTGCTTGTGATAATGCCCTGTTGCTTTTTGTGGGCCAGTGTTTTTTTGTATGCACTTCTGGAAGCAGTGCAATTCGCATCTTTTAATCTGACCAGGACAACTGTTTCGCCATGCTCAACCCGGTAACGCTGCAATTTATGGGGTAACGGGTGGATGTCTTGTTGGGCAAATGCAGTCACCGATACTATGGCGAATGCGGCCAGGGCGGTTGAAATTCTTTTTCTCATCATCTGAATATAAGGTTTTAGGTTTTCTGTCTCTCCAGGTTCTGGGGTTAAGCCTGCAAATATAGCGATTTGCCTGAATTAAATCTTTGATTTTTAGTAAATTCACAGCGGGGCTGTTGTTCAAAGGTTTATTTGTATGTTTCCTGTCTGATTTCCGGAAAGTGAATTTATTGCAGTATATATTTTTAGATAAGTACAATATTTATATATTTGGAGAAATAAATTTTGGAAACGAATGAAGGGTAGGGTAAAAATAATTGTAGTAGGTCTATTGGTTGGTCAAATCTGCTTTGCGTCCAATAATACATCCCTCGTTGATGCTGGTACTGTGGCGATGGGGTTTGTTGTCTCTCCGGTTGCATCCATAGTCAATCCCGGAGGTGTTTCTCTGCAAGATGAAAGCAATGTTGCGATTCACTATGAAAATGATTACGGGATAAAAGAGTTGTCACAGGTAACCGTAACGGCAGTCTGGAGAAATGGCATACTTGATGCCGGCGTTGCTGTTTCTAATTTTGGATATGATAAATACGGGGAGACGCGGTTTGCCGGGCAGTTGTCAAAGCGTTTGTTTGCCGGTTCTTCGTTTGGAGTCCGGTTTAATTATTTCTCTTACAATATGTCCGCTGATGAAGGAACTAAATCGGCGTTGTCTGCTGATGTCGGATTGCTGGTTAGTCCTGTAGAGAAGATTCAACTGGGTATTGTTGCTGAAAATCTTGTCGGAACCTCGTATAAAACACAGCGTGATGACTATTCGCCTCCACTTACTTTGCGATTTGGTGTGAAATATCAGGCAGCTAAAGAGCTGAAGCTGGTTTCGGAAGTCGAGAAGAATACGGAGGAGCCGGTAGTATTCAAGCTTGGATGCGAATATTTGCCCCTTAAAGAAATTCCTTTACGGATTGGGTTGATTGGCCGACCTTATCGCCCGACTTTCGGTATTGGATACCGGGTCTCTCGTTTTGTGTTCGATTTAGCCTCTGTGTATCACACTGTATTGGGATTTCACACTTTATTTTCCATGCAATATAAGTTTTGAACATGTTTATGAACAGATGGATTATAGCTTTTATCAACTGTCTGTTGATAACTACTCTATTCTCGCAAGAGCTTGAGAAAGATGATAGTGGCTGGGCTGGTTTTGTTCAGGAGATTGCTGAATCAACAGAAAATGAACAAAATATCAACACTCTTTATGAACAGTTGTCCGATATTCATGAACACCCGTTTAATATCAATCAAATCCGCAAAGAACAGCTTGAACAGCTTCCGTTTCTGAGCGATGAGCAAGTTGAAAATATCCTGGCCTACCTCTATATCTCAGGGCCTATGAAATCAATCTACGAGCTTAAACTGGTGAAAGATCTCGACCAGGAAACAATAAAACGGCTGTTGCCTTTCGTGTATCTGGGGCCACCGGAAAAGAAGAGAGAAGAGATTGACTGGAAAAGGCTTTTTCAAAGAGGAAATAGTCGTCTATATCTTCGTTTTGATTCGAATCTCAACCGAAAAGAGGGTTATCGGTCAGCGCAAGACTCTACAGATATCAATCGATACCTGGGTTTACCGCCTTATTCGTTTGTCAAATATGACTTCAATGCGGGAAATAAACTGCAAATGGGTTTTCTTGTCGAAAAAGACGCCGGAGAGAGGGTTCGCGATGGTTTTTATTCGTTTCACTTACTCCTCAAAGATATTGGAAGTCTAAAACGTCTGGCATTGGGGCATTACAAGCTTAACTTCGGGCAGGGATTGGTGATGAATACTAATTTTGCCCTGAGTAAAAGCATTATAGCTACCAATATTGGCGCCCGGGCTGAGGGTATTTCTCGTCATTACTCAACCGATGAAATCAACTACCTACAAGGCGCTGCCATGACCTATGAATGGGGGAAAAATCAAATCACGGCATTTGCCTCCGTCAGGAAAGCGGCAGCGACATTAAACGACTCTGTGCTGACCAGCCTGAAATCCGACTCCTATTTCAATACCGAAAATGATTTGAAGCAACGGAATGCTTTTACCATGTCGCTGCTGGGAGCCAACTGGCAAAGACGATTCGGGCGACTTAAGGTTGGGGTTACGGCGTTGCACTACTTTTTCGATAAGCCCGTCATTCCGGAAGCCCGAAGAGATAACTTTTTTGATTTCAGGGGGAAGGAAAACTCAGACTTTAGTATTGATTATCAATACCGCATCGGGCGGTTGTCTTTTCTTGGCGAAACGGCCATTTGTGGCAATGGTTCGCTGGCGACCCTGAACGGCATGCAAATCAGGGCTTCATCCAGATTTAGTGCCAGTATTCTTCAACGAAGTTATTCCCAGTCGTATCACGCTTATTACAGTGCATCATTTGCCGAGTCAAGCCGGACGCAAAATGAACAGGGTGTGTACTGGGGTGCGGAATGGCGCCCCAAAAGCAAATGGCTGGTGAGAGGTTATGCAGACCTGTTTCGTTTTCCCTGGTTGAAATATGGCGTAAGCCAACCCTCTTCCGGTTTTGATGGTATGTTACAGGTGGAATACACGATGAGTGATAATCTGCAAATGAGTTTGCGATACCGTTACAAGGAAAAAGAGAAAGATGTTCCCGGGGAAACAATTCTTTACCAAACGGAGAAATACGATACGCAGCGTTTGCGTTGGCAGTGTGAATACTCAATGGGTAAAACAGTGAAGCTGCAAACCTCCATCGACTACAATCGTTACAAAGAGGAGATGAGTTCTCCTGGGGAAGGGTTTGCTATATCGCAAAGCATAAGCAAGAAGTGGGGAGGGCTTCCCTTGTCTAGTGATTTTCAATTGATGATTTTCGATACAGGTGGCTATAACAATGCTGTTTACGCCTATGAGAAAAGTGTGCTTTATGCATTTTCTTTCCCTTCGTTTTATGGAAAGGGATATCGCTGGATGGCTAATTTCAGGTATGAGTTTAATGATAAACTCTCCTGCTGGTTGAAATTTGCACAAACGGTTTACCGGGACCGGGAGGTGATTGGTAGCGGGCTCGAAGCTATTCAGGGGAATAAGAAAAGTGATATTTATCTTTTGTTGCGCTGGAAGTTTTAAATGTCAAAGAAATAGAAGCTGTGCAAAACGCTCAATTCGCCTAAAAAACACAGAATGTTTTGGAAATAAACCAATTATTACTATCTTTGCAGTCGAATTGAAGACAGGGAAAGGGGGCGAGTAGCCCCCTTCTTTCATTCTTAAACGTATAGATTGTAAAATGATTGACAAACAATTAGTCAAAGCAATTGTAGAAGAGGGGCTGGCGGAGTCCGAAAGCTTTTTGGTGGACGTGATGGTTCGTCCGGGCAACGCCATCGTTGTTGAGATTGACAGCGAGGAGGGTATCGATATCGAAGAATGTGTAAAACTGACCCGTCTCATCGAATCGAGAATCGACCGCGAGGTGGAGGATTACGAACTGGAAGTGGGTTCTGCAGGTGTTACGCAGCCGTTCAAGGTATTACGCCAGTATCAAATGAATATTGGTAACGAAGTAGAAGTCCTCACCAAAGACGGACGCAAACTTACTGGCGTTTTGAAAGATGCTAACGAGGAGAATTTCACCGTAACTACTCTGGTAAAAGTGAAAATCGAAGGCGAGAAGCGCAAAAAAGAGGTAGAATCAAACCTCAGCTTTAAATACGAAGAAATTAAACATTGTAAATATCTAATCAGATTTAAGTAAGATGGCCAAGAAAGAGGAAATTATCAGCATGGTTGATACATTTGCTGAATTCAAAGATTTGAAGAACATCGACAGAACAACCATGGTCAGCGTTCTGGAGGAGTCATTCCGCAATGTGATTGCTAAGATGTTTGGCACCGATGAGAATTACAATATCATCATCAACCCCGACAAAGGAGACTTTGAAATCTGGAGAAACCGCGAGGTGGTATCTGATGAGGATTTCGAAGATTCGAACCTGCAAATTTCCCTCTCTGAAGCTAAAAAAATCGACGCTGACTATGAAGTGGGCGAAGAGGTTTCTGATGAGGTATTTTTCCAGAATTTCGGCCGTCGTGCTATCCTGAACCTTCGCCAGACACTGGCTTCGAAGATTATGGAGCTGCAAAAAGACACTTTGTACAACAAGTACAAAGACATGATTGGCCAAATCGCTAGTGGCGAAGTTTATCAGACCTGGAAAAAGGAGATGCTCATTCTCGACGACGAAGGCAACGAGCTGTTGCTGCCGAAAACCGAGCAAATTCCGGCAGACTTCTACCGCAAAGGCGAAATCGTGCGTGCTGTGATTGCCCGCGTTGAAAACAAAAACAATAACCCGAAAATCATTCTGTCACGTACTTCTCCGCTCTTCCTTCAGCGTCTGTTTGAACTGGAAGTGCCAGAGATCAACGACGGACTGATATTGATTAAGAAAATTGCCCGTATCCCGGGCGAAAGAGCCAAAGTGGCGGTAGAGTCGTTTGACGACCGTATCGACCCGGTTGGTGCATGTGTGGGGGTGAAAGGTTCACGTATTCACGGTATTGTGCGCGAGTTGCGTAACGAAAATATCGACGTGATTAACTACACTGCCAACATCTCGCTGTTTATCCAGCGTGCATTGAGTCCTGCTAAAATCTCTTCTATCCGTGTAAATGAAGAGGAGAAAAAGGCGGAAGTGTTCCTGAAACCGGAAGAGGTTTCATTGGCGATTGGTAAAGGCGGTATGAACATCAAGCTGGCATCGATGTTGACCGAATACACCATCGACGTTTACCGCGACATCGAAGAGAGCGAAGAAGAAGATATCTATTTGGATGAATTCTCTGACGAAATCGATGTATGGGTAATTGATGCCCTGAAAAGCATCGGTTGCGCTACCGCGAAAGCTGTACTTTCAACTCCGAGAGAAGTGCTTATTGAGAAAGCCGACCTTGAAGAGGATACCGTAGATGAGGTGATGAATATCCTTAAGGCTGAATTTGAAGACTAATGAAGCCATGTAAATCACCATTTTTTAACCATAACAAAGCGACCAAGGGAGCAAAGATATGTCGATAAGATTAAACAAAGTAACCAAAGACTTAAACGTAGGAATCCAGACCGTTGTCGAGTTTCTGCATAAAAAAGGATTTACCGTTGAGGCTAACCCCAACGCGAAAATCAGTGATGATGAGTTTGCGCTGCTCGTCAAAGAGTTTAGTAAAGATAAGAGCCTGAAACAGGAATCTGAAAAAATTATCCAGGAGCGTTTCCACAAGGAGAAACATAAGGAAACCGTTTCTATAGAGCCGACTCCGGCACCAGCACCCGCTCCGGCACCTGCTCCGGCGAAACCGGCAGCACCGACTGAAATCAAGACTTCGGTTCCGGACGAGTTTAAGCCTAAATTTAAAGAAGTAGGTAAAATCAATCTGGATGACCTGAACAAGAAACCGGCAGCGCCTGCTGCTCAGCCTGCTCGTGCCGAACAACCGGTAGTAAAAGCTGAACCGGAGAAGAAAGAAGAGGTTGCCCCGGCTCCCCAGGCAATCGAAGTAAAACCTGAACCGGTGAAAGTGGAAGAGGCTCCTAAATCAGAACCAAAGAAAGTCGAAGAGGAGGTATTCGAAGAAGACTACGATGAAGAAGAAAGCTTCGAAGGACCGGACGAAGATTCAGACAATAATGATGACTCTGATAGCCAGACTGTAAGCGAAGAAGCATCTTCGGATGACAGTGACGAGCCTTTCCGTCTCAACAAACCGAAGTTTGAATCAAACATCAAGGTGGTGACAAAAATCGACCTGGGTGCTTTGAACCAGACTACCCGTCCGAAGAAAAAATCAAAAGAGGAAAAACGCAAAGAGCGTGAAGCCAAAGATAAACAACGCGTTGACCTGAAAAAACCTGCGCCAGGTGCTCAGGGACAGGGCCAGCAACAAGGTCAGAACAGACCTAGTCAGCAGGGAGCCCAGCAAGGTCAGGGTGCGAATGCATCAGCAGACGCGAAGAAAAAACGCGACCGCATCAAGCGTGAAAAAGTGGACATCGAGAAGACCGGTGCTCAAACGAACGCCGGTGGTAGCCGTCCTGATAACAGACAACAGCAGCAGGGTGCAAAACAACCGCATCAGCCGAAATTCAAAAGACCAATCAAGGCTGAGGTGAGCGAAGAGGATGTACAAAAGCAGATCAAAGAGACGCTTGCCCGCCTGACTACCAAAACCAAATCAAAAGGAGCAAAATACCGTCGTGAAAAACGGGATGCTGTATCTACCCGTCGTAGTGAGATGGAAGAACAGGAAATGCTCGAAAAACAGGTAATCAAGTTGACCGAATTCGTAACGGTTAATGACCTGGCAAACATGATGGATGTTTCGGTAATGGATGTCATCAGCGTTTGTATGAGCGTGGGTAAAATGGTGTCGATCAACATGCGTCTCGACGCGGAACTGATCAACCTTATTGCCGAGGAGTTTGGATTCAAAACAGAATATGTAAGTGCCGACGTAGTAGAGGCTATTGCCGAAGAGGAAGACCGCGAAGAGGATCTCGAACCGCGTTCACCAATCGTAACGGTGATGGGTCACGTTGACCACGGTAAGACTTCATTGCTCGACTACATCCGCCAGGCAAACGTTATCGCCGGTGAGGCCGGAGGTATTACGCAGCACATCGGTGCATACCACGTGGATCTGCCGGATGGTCGTAAGATAACCTTCCTCGATACTCCTGGTCACGAAGCCTTTACAGCGATGCGTGCCCGTGGAGCAAACGTTACTGACGTTGCGATTATCATCGTTGCTGCTGACGACGGCCTGATGCCTCAGACCATTGAGGCGATCAACCACGCTTCTGCAGCGAATGTACCGATGATTTTCGCCATCAATAAAATAGACAAACAGGGTGCAAATCCAGAGAAGATCAAAGAGGCTCTGGCTAACATGAACTACCTCGTGGAAGACTGGGGTGGTAAATACCAGTCACAGGAAATTTCCGCGAAAAAAGGTCTCAACATTGACCAACTGCTCGAGAAAGTGTTGCTTGAAGCGGAGATGTTGGATCTTAAAGCTAATCCTAATAAACGTGCAACCGGTTCGATCATCGAATCGTCACTGGATAAAGGTCGTGGTTACCTGGCTACTGTATTGGTTTCAAACGGAACCCTCAAAATGGGTGATGTGGTGTTGGCCGGTACTCATTATGGCCGCGTAAAAGCGATGTTCAACGAGCGTAACCAACGCGTGAAAGAGGCAGGACCTGCTGAACCGGTATTGATCCTTGGTCTGAACGGTGCTCCTCAGGCAGGTGATACCTTCCACGTACTGGAATCAGAGCAGGAAGCCCGCGAAATTGCCACTAAACGTGAGCAGTTGCAGCGCGAGCAAGGACTCCGTACTCAGAAACTGCTTACTCTGGACGATATCGGCCGCCGTATCGCGATCGGAAACTTCCAGCAGCTTAACGTGATCGTGAAAGGTGACGTGGATGGTTCTGTAGAGGCATTGTCGGATTCGTTGATCAAGCTTTCAACCGAAGAGATCGAAGTAAATGTAATCCACAAAGCAGTAGGTCAGATTTCCGAATCGGATATCACTCTGGCAGCCGCTTCAAATGCGATCATCATTGCCTTCCAGGTACGTCCGTCGGCAAGTGCGCGCAGACTGGCTGAGAAAGAGGGTGTGGACATCCGTCAGTACTCTGTGATCTACAAAGCCATCGAAGAGGTGAAAGCCGCGATGGAAGGTATGCTTTCTCCGGATATTGTGGAAGAGACTGTTGCTACGCTCGAAGTGCGTGAAACCTTCAAAATCACCAAAGTCGGTACAGTTGCCGGATGTATGGTTAAAGAAGGTAAGATCAAACGTAACTCGAAAATCCGCCTGATCCGCGATGGTATCGTAATCTACTCGGGAGACCTCGGTTCATTGAAACGCTTCAAGGACGATGTGAAAGAGGTGGCATTCGGCTATGAGTGTGGTTTGAATATTCACAACTACAACGACCTGAAAGTGGGCGACATCATCGAAGCTTACGAAGAGGTAGAAGTAAGCCGTACATTGTAATAAATCTCATTCACCGGAGGCCTTCAGCGCCCCAAGTGAATTGCCCATAAAAACAAATCGGCTGTCGGTTATTCCGGCAGCCGATTTTGTGTTTTGTTATCACCCTCGGTTCCTACCGATGGGTGATTGATAAAGCGATTTTATCGTGGCTTTATTCTCAACGTTGAAAGCGTTATGCCATTTACCCCTTGTTGGGAAACGAGGGATAGAGTACATGATTCAGATAGCTGTTTTTTCGCCTTATCCGACTACAATCTTCTCCATATAGGTTTTGTCCAATATTCGTTTGCCGACATTAGATATTGCCCAGGGATAATAGATTCCCAAAGTGACGATGCTCAATAATATCTGTTTCCACAAATACAAATAATCATCTTTGGCCTCAATATCATATCCGAAACGGATTTGCTGATTGTCCACGACATTCGATTCTGTCTTGTGGATAAAGTATTCATATAGTCGAATCCACGCCATTGGATAATAGATCCCCAATGTAATTATTGAAAGGAGTATTTCTTTTGCTACCTTGCCCATTGCCGGGATGTTCTCTGTATTCCACTTAATGTGATAGCCATTGTGCTTAAAGTTGAAGGTCCATTTATATAAATAATAGATATACGGGATCATTATTACCCACGTCAGAACCTGCTGAATGATGGTTTCGGTAGTTGTAACGGCTTTATGCTCCGGAAAGGCAAAGATCACAAATACGATCAGGGCAATCATCGGAAGGATCAGAGTCAATGTAAGAATCCCGAAAAGATTACCCGCCTCACCCATGAAGATAAACTCACGTGATTTGTAAGAAGTCTTTTCAGAAATGTAACTCTGCATTTTGGTAATAAACCAGGGGGAATAGATACCCAACGTAATAATCGAGAGCAACATTCCGCTGATATAGATACCATAGAACCGGCCTAGTGTGATATCAGAACGGAGCGATTCGCCGTTATACTCAAGGCTTTCGATCATGATCCGGATGATGTAGAAGTTACATACCGGAAATGAAACAAATAATATGGGTACGATCAACCACATTGCTGTTGGTTTTTCATAGTTTGCTGTTGCTTGTCCTGTCAGGTAAATCATTGCGATGTAGGGAACAACGACTAAAAGGATCATTCCGATCCATGCAGGCAAAAGCGTTTTACCTTCGAGATTAAATCTGAAATAGTTTTTCATAAGTTTGGTTTGTTTAGTGATTAAATATGTGTTGTTTGTATTTGCTTCTTTTCCCCCATGGCTCATTCCAAAGGATAGATGGCTAATCAATTGTATCGCGATATTATCTCAACGTTACAGCCGTTTTATTACAGATACCTCTTTGGAAGAAGAGGAGGCAGAGTGCGTCGTATGATCCCAGATAAGATCTTTTCGGGTGAAATCACCTTCAAATGTTTTGAACTGGCTCCAGATATTAATTCCCCAAAGATTCCATTTCAAAACGCCGACTACCGTATAGTGCCGGTTATTGAAATGCTCAGCCACTGATTCCCATTCAACACCGACCAAAGTGCCAGTCAGGGCCGATCTCTTATAGTCAACTTGCCCTGTCGAGTCTGTTGCGCAATCCACGATAAGACCATTAATTGGGCTCAGCTTTATTTTGTGAGAATAAATACATTGATTATTTCCACTATTTGTTTGGCTGTTGTTTTTATCATGCTCACGAGAGTGCGAGCATTGCCCGGCAATAATGACAATCAAAAAGATGACCGGCAAAAGTCCCATCTCACGTTTGACAACCACGATTGCTTTATAAAGCAGGTACAAAAAATCCAAGAGAAGGCCGATATTGAGGATTACCCAAAGTATGTAGAACATAATATTCGCTTATCGATTGATTTTAATAGCCTTGCAACGATTGTAGTAGAGGATCCCCGCCAGCCAGAAGAGAAACAGAAAGCCAAGCACCCACATCGTTTTCTCTGCGCGTTGAATTCTTCGGTTATTGATTACTTCGAATATTCCGATAAAGATAAATGAAAGGGTGAAGAACATTCCCAGCGCAGTCACGGTACTTCCGTCAAACAAATGCAGGATTTTTATAATTGCTCCGCTGATGGAAACCAAGAGGGCAATCACATACCCTACGAAGAAGAGAGTTGGATTTTTCATGATTAAAGTTATTTGTTTTTCCCCCACGGCTCCAACCGAGAGGTATTGGTTTAGCGATTTCATCGCGACTTTATTCTCAACGTTACAACTGTTTTTCCACTTATCCTCGTCTAAAACTGAGAGGAAAGACGCCTTATCTATTTCATGCTATACTTGATTGGCAAAGTAAATTGCACTGCAACCGGCTCTCCATCTTGCGTCCCTGGCTTCCATTTAGGCATCAAGGAAACAACCCTTTTAGACTCTGCATCTCCATCTGGATGAAGACTCCGCAATACTTTAATATTAGTCAGAGTTCCGTCCTTCTCAACATAAAATTGAAGAATAACAACTCCCTTCACACCGTATTCCTGCATCGCAATCGGATAACGGATGTTTTGCGACAAAAAAGCCATCATCGCATTTACTCCACCCGGAAAATCGGGCATCGTTATAGTGGGGAAATACGTGATTTCCTCGCCTGCATTATTAAAGCATTTTCCTTCAACGAGTTTATCCTC
This sequence comes from Parabacteroides sp. FAFU027, assembly GCF_022808675.1. Taxonomy (NCBI): domain Bacteria; kingdom Pseudomonadati; phylum Bacteroidota; class Bacteroidia; order Bacteroidales; family Tannerellaceae; genus Parabacteroides; species Parabacteroides sp. FAFU027. Next base: position 369,999 of record NZ_JAKZKV010000002.1, on the reverse strand, counting down.
TTTATAGGTATCTCTTCTTTTGATTTGACCATTTATCCAATAAGAATAGTAGTACCCATTGAGTTTATCGGCTGTATATGCAACTTCTTTCTTCAGTTGTCCGTTGTCATACCACTCTTTATAGATTCCATCGAGCTTTTTATTGATAGATTTAGCAACATAATCATCAAAGATGTTCACCTTTCGGTTTTCGAAAGCCTTTATCACAAGATTGTCGGTGTTCTTTTTGAATTCGACAAGTTGCGGTTCTACCTTTTTGATACTTCCCGATTTTAAATGGGTGATCTCTACCGGATGATAGACATCATACGGGTTCGGCTGTAAGGTTTTATACATTGTAGCCAGGTCAAGTGATTTCACTTTCTTTCCCATTCCGTCAAAGAAAAGGGTGTCCTGCCCATACACAATAGCCGCTACGAATAGCATGAGCTGGATCAGATAGATTCGTTTTGTCATTGTAAATTGATTTATCGTTATTTCTTTCTTTCTCTCGGGTCTTACCGAGGAGTTGTTGGTTTAGCGATTTCATCGCGACTTTATTCTCAACGTTGCAAACGTTTTACCATTGATCCCTCGTTGGGAAACGAGGGGTAGGGTACTCGTTCATTCTAAATTAAATCTTATCGGCAGAGTAAACAGGACAGGTACTGGATCGCCATCTTGCACACCGCTCGTCCAGTCCGGCATTAATGAAACGACCCTTATTGCTTCCCTATCTCCATCTGGATGTAATCCTTTTACGATTTTTATATTGGCGGGTTTTCCGCTTTTTGAAACAACAAACTGAACCAAAACCATTCCTTGAATTTTCTTTTCTTGCATTGTTACAGGGTATCGGATATTCTGCCTAAGAAAATACATCAGAGCATCTATCCCTCCCGGAAATTCAGGCATTACTTCAAGCGGGAAGTATTTAATCTTTTCCCCTTCTTTGCTATAGCATGTTCCGTTAATGAGTTTATTCTTTTTATAAGTGTCTCTCCTTTTGGGTTGACCATTTGGCCAATAAGAGTTGTAGTACCCATTGTATTTGTCAATTGCATATACAGCTTCGACCTTCAATTGTCCGTTATCATACCACTCTTTATAGATTCCAGTTCTTAATTTTTCAATATAGTTTTTCATAAATGGATCATTCCATGCAACCTGACCAGAGGTGTATAAATTGATTATGTCTTTATTGGGATTATTTTTGAATTGAAGAATCATTGGCTGATAAGATTTTAATTTTCCAGATTTCCAATATGAGACATTGGCTATGTTGCCACTGTATGTAGTATCCGGCATAAATACACTATAATATGAAGCAAGTTCCATCGACTTAACTTCCAGGCCATTTGCTTCAAAAAATAAGGTATCTTGCCCATACACAATAGCTGCTACAAATAGCATGAGCTGAATCAGATAGGTTCGTTTTGTCATTGTAAATTGATTTATTATTTTTTCTTTTTTCTCTCAGGTCTTACCGGGAGGTCGAATGCTTTATTCTTTTGATTATTACTCCGTCTTAAATACCCACTTCTTATCACAATCGAAACAAACATACGTCTTCTTATAGAAAGGGAAAAACACTCCGATCAAGAAATAGCCCAAAATTGTCTTGAGATTTATTCCTTTCTTTTTGCCGATGTTAGCGGAATGGCAGAAAGGACAAACTTGTTGGTTCGTGTCTTTAGTCAGGATTACAGTCTCTATTTCATTTAGAGCTGTGTCTGTATCCGGCTTTACAAAGCCGCCTTCGATGAGCAAAGTAACTCCCCGTTCTGCATCTCTCTCTTTTACCAGGACTTTGACGCCACCAATGGCATTCGAGTAGAAATTATTGATTTGTGCAGTCAGCTCATCTTGCAGCGTAGTCTCTATTCCTTCCGATTCGAGATAGGAACAGGCCATGTGGGCTTCATGGGGTAGGGTGAAAGTAGTTAGTACGACGAGGTTTTCCATGATTGCGTTTTTGGAGGTAATTGGTTGGTTTTAAAAGGAGGTTATCCTATGGTGAAATAGTGGAATCCGAAATGCAATACCAGGACTGCAAGATTCAGCATTATCAAAGCAAGATTCAATATCCTTTTGAGCGCTTTGTCGTCAATGAGTTGTGCTAGAAATAGTATTGATAATAATGCTGTTACTACATTTCCAAAATAATTATTGTGCCATTTCACAAGTACTGTAAGGCAAACCATGATCAAATAAAACCCCAGATAGATATAATTATAGTTTTTCATTCCAATTAGACAGCTTTAGATTTTGTAATAATCAAATTGCACATTCAATATGAACTGTATGATTAACAGTACGGTTATTGTATATCGTAAAATCTGTTTGATCGTTTTATCTTCAATATATCCATTAAGTAAAGCCGGAATTAGAAGCAATAAAAACACTTTTATGGAATAGTCCCTATGTATTTTCTCAAAGATGATATCGAAAAGCATAAGCAGAACAAAGCCTGCATAGAAATATTTATCGTTCTTCATTTTAACTATGAATTATTTCATGGAGATGTAATGGAATCCAAAATCCAGGATACATAATATAACCCTAATAACCACCAAAGCCTCTCTTAATATCTTTTGAATCGTCTTATCTGCAATCAAATTGAAGCAGAGAAAAACCTAACAGGTTTTCAAAACCTGTTAGGTTTGAGCTTATGAGACACTCTCGATGCTTTCATTAATTATTCTGTGAATTGTTATTGGTAGCAGGAGTCTCTTCGGTGGAGTGAGTCGCTGCAATATCAATAATCTCACGGGCTTTAAGGTAAAGAGCGTAAAAACCAGGATTATCTACGCCAAAAGGAGCGATCATCAGATCAAGTTCATCGTCCAATAATGCTTTTGCATCTTTCAATTTTTGTTTGATTTCAACTGAAGTCTGTGTAATTTCAGCCTTAGCATTGTGATTGGTCGGAATAATTCTACTAAAGGCATCAATAGCTGATTCCAGATTATCTATCTTCACCTGTTGAGTATTCCATTTCAATAATTCAGTGGCATTCTTCTTTGCAAGATCCAAAACTACTCGGGCAAAACTCAAGAAATCACTTTCGCGGATCTTTCCCAGACTGGCATCAGGAACAGATAGTGTTGCAATGATCTTCTGATCTTTTATCGAAGCTGCATAAGCAAGTAATCCTGATTTCACAATACAGATGGCAGTGATGAGCTTTTCCTTGTTGATGATCTTCTGGGTAGTGTTACCTTTTGTTCCACCTGTCTGCACATCATTCAGGGCATCAATTTCATCATTATACACTCCCAATCGATCAACTACGCCAGTAATAATGGGATTGTCATTAAAAATAGACCTGTTTTCATCAAGCAATTTGAAGGTCTTTTTTTGCATACCTTGCTGGTTAATACTTCTTCTATCCATAACTTTCTTTTTTAATGAGTAAATAATAGTGAATGAATTAGTTTCTGATTATTTGATCGTCATTTCTCTTCCTGAAATGCCTGTTTCTTATCAAACAACGGTCATTCCCAACCTGACAATGTCCATTCCGAAGTTGTAAATGCTTAATTCTTTATCGACAATGTTCATTCCAATGTTGTAAATGTCCATTTCTTTCCTGTAATCCTGCATTTCCGACTTTACAATGTCCATTTCTGTTTTGTAAATGGTCATTTCTGTTCTGTAAATGCTCTCCCCGGATTTGTAAATGTTTATCTCTTGTTTGTAAATGCTCATTCCGAGCTTGTAAATGTTTATTCCGGTAGTGTAAATGGCCATCTCTTAAAGTGAAATGCTTATCTCCCGGAAGTAATATTACATCTCTTATTTTGTATTATTAAATCCTTTGTCATTGATATACAACCGTGTATCAGGGAAAAGCTTGCAGATTCGTTCAATCTCCTGTTCTGAAGCATTACCATACAGTCTGAGTTCAGTAATCTTTATCTTACCCATCGCATCCGGTATCTCGATCTTATCAACGAATGAAATAGTCAGGCTCTTAATTGAATCCAAACCGAGAATCTCTTCCGGTACTTTTTTGCCCCGGATATTTATTCCGCCCCAATCCTTTTTAGCATCCTGACTCAGCTTATCTTTCAGATAATTATCGTTGGCTTCTTTCTTGCGGATCATCCAGCCAATCTCGGGTTTCAAAGTAAAATCATCCTTGTCCTGACGCAATCCTATGAAGCCGGCCCAAAGTTCGAGGGGAACCTCTTCAACCACTTTACCGCCATCTACACCCTGATACTTGAGATCTACTTTGACGATCTCCTTGGGTAAGTTATCCGTACCCTTTAGTTCCTTCAGATTATTACGTTTTCCTTCCTTATCATAAGGAAAAAATTTGACGATCCATCCATCTATGATTGTGGGATCCCCACATCTCTTTGGTGTATGGTACTTAAACATGGATTGCCAAAACGCTTGGGGCACGTTACCCTCCGATGCTTTGATGAATTCCTGCAATAGAGGCTCCAATTCATCAATCCACCAGCCGAGCTCATATTTACGCAATTGATTGGCTTTGGTATAAAGCCTCCTCCAGTCTTCCGACTTGCCTTCAAGGGTGATCCGGGGAATCCCGCAGCGAAAGCTTAATTCGACATATTCAAAATAGGATTTCATAGCCTCCATCATGGTGATCTGAGAAGCCATCCGCGAAGTGATATTGGTTGTTGAAAAGTCCGCAGTCAATGTTTTGGAGAGGTCGGAGCCGATTGCGGCATCTATCTGGTTGGTAAATTCGGGAAATACTTTTTCCCAGGGACTATTCGGGTCATTGAGGTTAATGCTGTCATTTCTCACAATCAGCGTTGTCTTCCCGTTATAGGATACGAAATAATGCCGGAGTTTTTCTGAATTAATATTTACATGCTGTGCAAATCCCTGACTGATCAGCAGCCATATCATATCGGGCGACAGCACAAACGGCCGGTGATCGGAATATGCCTGATACATTCCCTGAAAGAACGAATGGTAATCGTAGTTTACCAGTTCGCCCTTGCTTTTGCTTTGTGCGATGATATTATATGCAATCTCTTTATTGCCTGTCCGGAGTTCATAATCACTTATATTCAGATCCTTTCGAATCATCCGTTTGAAGGCATCGTTATAATCTGTCCCTATCAATGCATGACCGGGCGCTTGCAGTGTTTCCACGAAGAAGGTTACACCCTTTTGCGAATAGAGCATTGCTGAAGAAAAGAGCAAGAGGGATAAAACAACCGTTCTCATCATTGTGCATTTAATGTATTTACAATCTCTTTGAATAAACAGTAGTTAACAGATTGCAAATGTAGTGTTTCATTTGATTGCTGCAAATATTTGCAAAGAAAATTTTATTTCTGACGAATTAATTAAAATGACTCTGCGTATATTGGATGAATATTTCCTAATTTTGGAAGGAAAAACCAGAATGCCGGAATTTATCCATTAACATATAAAGCGAATCACGATGAGAAATATAGCAAAAATCAATATTGAAGAGAGTATCCTGAGAGGTAAGCTGATTTTTGAAAAGCGTCTATCAGACAGATTTGATCAGGTCATTATCTATTATCTCTGTGCTGTCCTGATCTCAACACCATTATTGGCATTGCGCGATGCTGACTTCGATAATCCCAATGATCTCTTTCTTTATCTGACTCTATTTCCATTTTTAGCTATAATAGGAGCGTATATTATTTATCGAAAAGCAACTGAAATGTCATTGGTAAAAATAGAATCTCCTTACAAAAGACAAATAAAGCGGCAGATGTTGCTTGATTATGCAGAGGAAAGGGCTTATCAGGTCTATCGAAAGTCAAATGACTGCCTTATCTTAAATCAGCCAGCTGATGCGTTTGAGTCACTTAACACGTCACACATGAAATCATTGGTTCTGATTGTTGATGATAACGCTGTCTATTTTACCATAATCCGTGACCTGTGCAATGTGAATCTGCCGGTCTTAATTACTCATCATCTGGTTCGTCGCGATTTAAAGAAACTGTTCAAAGCCAGGTCATAATAAAAATCCCCAACCGGCATTTTTTCTCGTTCCCAAATAACCGCTATATTTGCCTTTTCAAACACCACTACTACACTACATTTTATGATTAACACCATTCAGGAGATTCTTCAACACGAGGCGGAAGCGATTCGCAACATCCCCGTCAACGAAGAATACGAAAAGGCCGTTCAGCTTATCATCGAAGCCAAAGATCGTCACGGCAAACTGGTTATCAGTGGCATGGGTAAAGCAGGCCAAATCGCGATGAACATTGCGACCACCTTTTGCTCTACGGGCGTCCCCGCTGTGTTTTTACATCCCAGCGAGGCGCAACACGGCGATCTGGGGATTATTCAGCCCAATGACCTGATGCTGCTTATCTCCAACTCGGGCAAAACCCGTGAGATACTGGAGCTGATTATATTGGCGCGACGGTTATATCCTGATCTGCAATTCATTGTCATCACCTCTAATCCTGATAGCCCCCTGGCGGAGGAGGCTGACGTGCGTCTCTTTACCGGAGCGCCCGCCGAGGTTTGTCCGTTGGGCTTAACGCCTACCACATCCACCACTGTCATGACGGTGATTGGCGATGCACTCGTGGTAAACGTGATGCAAAGGACGAACTTCTCAAAGCAGGAGTACGCAAAGCGTCATCACGGCGGCTACCTGGGGGCTGTATCGAGGGAAGAGTGACCTCCTCCGGCCTCTCCGAAGGAGGGGGGACGGCAAGGCATCAAAAAATTAGTACAAACATTAATAATCTGCACTCACATCCCCTCCCTTTTGGGGAGGGGTAGGGTGGGGCTTTCATTATGAGAAAAATCATCGGCGTAGGGGAGACTATCCTCGACTTAATCTTTAAAAACGAAGTGCCAACCAAAGCCGTTCCGGGCGGGTCTGTCTTTAACGGGTTGGTCACACTTGGCCGCTTAAACGTACTAACCGCTTTCGTGAGCGAAGTGGGCAATGACAAAGTGGGACGTATGATCCTCAGCTTCATGAAGGAGAATAACATGTCCACCGAGCACGTTGACTGTTTCCCTGATGGCAAGTCGCCCATCTCGCTGGCTTTCCTCACCGATAGCAACGATGCCGAATACATGTTTTACAAGGATTACCCCAGCCAACGCCTTGATGTCGTATTGCCCCGCATCAATCCCGATGATATTCTGATTTTCGGCTCATACTATGCGCTTAATCCGGCCCTCCGTGAGAAGATGACGGAGATCCTCGATTATGCCCGCGAACGTAAAGCGATCATCTACTATGATCCCAACTTCCGCAAAACGCACGCTCACGATGCTATCCGGCTCACACCTTCTTTAATCGAAAACCTCGAATACGCCGACATCGTCCGTGGCTCTGATGAAGACTTCGAAAACATCTATAAGTTGAACGATGCTGCCCGGATTTACAAGAGCAAGATTGAATTCTACTGCCCCAACTTCCTCTGCACCCGTGGAGCACAAGGCATCTACCTGCAAACGAAACGTTTCGTGAAGGAATTTGATGTCCCCACCATCACTCCGGTCAGTACAATCGGTGCGGGAGACAACTTCAATGCGGGGATTCTTTTCGGCCTGCTCAAATACAATATCTTACGCGATGATTTGCCGACTCTTTCCGAAGAAATGTGGAGCAAAATCGTGCAATGCGGCATTGACTTTTCTTCAGAAGTCTGCACCAGCTATGACAATTATGTTTCCAAAACATTTGCCGAAAAATACCTTTCTAAATAACGAATCGGGGCTTTGCCTCGGTTAAATCTGTTTAATTTGGCGTTTTAACATAAACAAAAGCCCCATCAAATTCGATTATTCCCAATAAATTAGCGGCCAGCAAAGTTTAGGAAGAATATGTTTAACATCGGTTTTAAGACTGTATCATTTTATACCATACTGACGTTGTTCTGTTCCTGCGCTACAAAACAAAATCTGGAGATTAAGTGTGTATGCGAAGAGGGACTGAAACATCAGGATACTATTAAATGGGAAGTTTTTCCGGAGACAGAGGGCTTAGTGCAAATTTTTTCCTCCGATTCCCCTGATGAATTTGACCTTACGATGCCCCTCACTTCCGCCCGCGTGAGTGACCGTATGAGTCTCGTTCCCAGACTCGATGGGAACCGGAAATACTTCATGCTGCTGTTTGATAACAAACAGCAGGTCTATGTCACCAACCGCAAAATCAATGTATCCGGCGTTTATAACTTCCGTGACATCGGTGGCTATACCAACGATGATGACCGTATCCTGAAATGGGGAAAGGTGTACCGTTCGGGCAGTCTTACCTCCATCTCCGACAACGGGGAAGAGCGTCTCAAAGATCTTCATATCAAAACGATCATCGACCTGCGCACCGACGAAGAGCGCCAGAAAAATCCAGACAAGATTAAAGGCGCCCGCGTAATCGGCTTCCCGATGAAGAACCCCATTTGCCCGACCATGGAGCAGCGTTTGCTCGAAGGCAAGTGTATGCGCAACGATGCGGTCATCTATATGCAGGATCTCTTTTCAGGCTATGCCAGCCAGTACAATAAAGAGTTCACCCGTCTTTTCAACTATCTTTCCAGGAAGGAAAATTATCCGGTGTTGATCCATTGCTCCAACGGAAACGACCGTACCGGCTTCGTCACCGCAATGATTATGCAGGCGTTGGGAGTGCCAGAAGACGAGATATACGAGGACTATCTGTTTTCGAATGACTGTATCAATATCCGGAATGAGGTGCAGTTTGGCGACCAACTGCCATCCGAAGGACAGGAAGCCTTAACCATTTTATTATCAGCGCAAAAGGATTTCCTACAATATGCTTTCGAGAAGATCAGACAGGAAAACGGAAGCATGGATAAGTATTTGCAAAAAAAACTGAAGTTATCTCCACGAAAAAAGGAAAAAATACAACGTATTCTCTTAACCCGTTAGTTTTTTGTACCTTTGCGGGAAAAAATTAGATGAAGACATTTCAGGAATTAGGAATTTGCCCGCAAATTCTTTCCGCTATCGAGGATATGGGATTTGAAAACCCCATGCCTGTCCAAGAAGAAGTAATCCCCTATTTATTAAACGAAGATACAGACGTTGTTGCACTGGCTCAGACAGGAACCGGTAAAACAGCGGCATTTGGCTTACCTATCATTCAAAAGGTTGACCTGAAACTGGTTCGCCCGCAAGCTCTTATTTTATGTCCTACCCGTGAGCTTTGTCTCCAGATTGCCGGAGACCTTGCTGACTTCTCCAAATATATTGACGACCTGAAAGTGCTTCCCGTTTATGGCGGCTCAAGCATCGACAGTCAAATCCGTGCCCTCAAGAAAGGCGTACACATCGTTGTGGCTACTCCGGGCCGTCTGCTCGACCTGATGAACCGTGGTACTGTTCAACTCGATAACGTGAAATTCGTTACACTCGACGAAGCAGACGAAATGCTGAACATGGGCTTTACCGACAGCATCAACGCTATCCTCGCCGATGTGCCTGAGACTCGTCAGACTTTGCTTTTCTCGGCTACCATGCCTGCTGAAATCGCAAAAATATCGAGAAACTACATGAAGAACCCGAAAGAGATTACTGTGGGTTCTAAAAACGAAGGCTCCAAAAACGTAAAACACGTTTACTTTACCGTTCACGCGAAAGACAAATACCTCGCACTGAAACGTATTGCTGACTTTTATCCCAATATATATGGAATCATCTTCTGCCGCACCCGCAAGGAGACGCAGGAGATTGCAGATATGCTGATCCAGGACGGATATAATGCCGACTCATTGCACGGAGAGCTTTCACAGGCACAACGTGACTATGTGATGCAAAAATTCCGTGTGAAAAACCTTCAACTGCTTGTTGCGACCGACGTTGCTGCACGCGGACTGGACGTTGACAACCTGACCCACGTAATCAACTACGGTTTCCCCGATGACATCGAGACTTACACTCACCGAAGCGGCCGTACCGGTCGTGCCGGAAAGTCAGGTACCTCGATTGCTATCATCCACGTGAAGGAAAAACATAAACTTCGCGACATTGAACGCATCATCCAGAAGAAATTCGAACTGGCTCACATGCCGACCGGTTATCAGATTTGCGAAAAGCAGCTGATGAACCTTGTTGACAAGCTGGAAAAAGTAGAAGTGGACGAATCGGAAATCGAAGGCTACATGTCTGCTGTTAACAAGAAACTCGACTGGCTGAGCAAGGAGGATTTGGTGAAACGTGTGGTTTCTCTCGAATTCAACCGACTGATCAACTACTACCGCAACGCCGGTGAAATAGATATTCCGGAAGAAAGATCAGTCCGTGAAGATCGCCGCAAAGGCGACAGAGGTGACCGCCTGAAAGGTGATCGCCAGGCTGAAGCCGGATTTACCCGTTTGTTTATCAACGTTGGTAAAAACGACGGACTCTATCCAAACCAATTGATTGACCTGATCAATACCAATGTGGGCGGACGGGTACAGATTGGTAAAATTGACCTGATGAAAGCCTTCTCGTTCTTTGAGGTAGATAGCGATGAGGCAAGAGACGTCATCAAAGGGCTTTCAAAAGCAGACTGGTACGGTCGCAGACTCAACGTAGAAATCGCACAAGGTAAAGGCGGTGGCGGTTTTGAGAAAGGTGGCCGCTCATCTTCCTTCGGACGTTCTTCTTCATTTGGAGGAGGTAAAAAAGGAGGGGACAAACCCGGGGGTGGTTTCCGCAAGAAAAAACAATACTAATTCCCGAAATAACGGTAAAGACGCAAAGAGCTGAAGAACAAAACTTCTATCTTTGCGTTTTTCCGTTTAAATAATACGCGTATGACTTTTCTGTTTCACCAAATCATATTCGGCCCGGTAAAAAGCCGCAGGCTGGGAGTCTCATTAGGAATCAACCTTTTGCCAACCGATGGCAAAGTCTGCACCTTCGATTGCATCTACTGCGAATGTGGCTACAACGATCAAGGCAGCGGCAGTGCCCTACCCAGAAGGGAGCAGGTCAGACGCGAGCTCAACATCAAGCTCCGCGCCATGCTGGAAGCCGGTGAAGCGCCGGATGTTATCACCTTTGCCGGCAATGGGGAGCCTACGCTTCATCCAGAATTTGCCGGTGTGGTCGATGACACTATTGAACTTCGCGACCTCTATTTCCCCAATGCCAAGATCAGCGTTTTGTCCAATTCGACTACAGTCCGCAAGCCGGAAGTCTTCGAAGCTCTTAAAAAGATCGACAACAACATCCTTAAACTTGATTCGGCTATTGACGCGACTGTAAAATTGGTTGATCGTCCGGTACAACAAAACTTTACGGTTAAGAGTCTGGTGGAAGAGTTGAAAAAGTTTGAAGGGAAACTGATTATCCAAACGATGTTCCTGCGCGGAATGCACAAAGGGCAAGAAGTTGATAACACTACCGAAGAAGAGGTGAAGGCCTATATCAAAGTCATCAAAGAAATCAATCCTAAACAGATTATGGTCTATTCGCTGGATCGTGATACTCCGGAGAAATCATTGCACAAAGTATCAGTCAAGGAGATGGAGCATATTGCTGACAAGCTTCGGGCTGAAGGTTTTTCAGTGGTGGTTTCCGGATAATGCTTGTGTGGAGGAAAAATAAAAGAGAAAAGAACAAAGACTTGCTCATTCAGCGTCCTTGTTCTTTTCTCTTTTTATATAGCTATGTAATGCTCAATTAGTCCACCTGCCCCCTGGCCATTTTCGCAAAATAGAAACGGATAGCAAACCAGAGATGGAGTAAAGTAACGGGAACAATACCGTAGTGCTTTTTCATAATCTGAAAACGCTCTTTCAACGACTCTTTTCGCTGTGTCGTTGACATCCCTCCTTGCAGGAAGTTGGAAAGAATCATGTGTGAATTGTAAATATCATCTGCGCCCTTTAGGCAGTTTACGCACCAGTCAAAATCAGACGACCGGGAATAAGTCAGGTCAAACTCAGGCGCCAGATTAGGTCGTACCATAAAGGATTGATGACAGACTAACATTCCCATCCGGAAACTTTTCCAGGTCAGACGCTCAGGCGTCTTCAACCTGCGCATTCCGAGTTTCTTTCCGGTTTCATCTATAATCGCAGTTTCTCCATAAATGACATCCGGGAGTAATTTCCCTGGAATCGATTCTGCCAACTGCTCAACTGTCGTTAATGAGTGCAAGGTGTCTCCTGCATTAATAAACCAAATGTAATCACCGGTTGCCAGCTTCATGGCCTTATTCATTGCATCGTACAGGCCATTATCAGGTTCACTTTTCCATACAAAATGCGGATGATCCTTGTATTTCTTCACGATCTCCATCGTTCCATCAGTCGAAGCCCCGTCAATCAGGATATATTCTATATCGGGATAGGTTTGCCCCAATACACTCAGGATAGTCTTCTCGACAAACGCTTCCGCGTTGAATGTCACCGTTATAATCGAAAACAGAGGTCTCATTTATTATCGGTTAAAATTTGGTTGTAAAGTCCAATATATGATTTTGCCACAGCGTCTTCAGAATAACAATCAATCACTTTCTGACGCGCATTATCGGCCAGTTTTCCATAATCTGCCTCCCAAAGGCACCAGTGAATTCCTGCGGCTAAATCATCAGCAGATTTATATTTAGCCAGATAACCATTTTTCTGATGATCAATCATCTCCGGGATGCCGCCGATCTCAAAACCCACGCATGGAGTGCTGCATGAAAGAGATTCCATGATCGTATTCGGCAAATTCTCTTCCAACGACGGTATCACAAAAAGGTCAACGGCATTGTACAAATCCCGGATGGCTGTATCATCGCTCAGATAGCCGACCTGATGGATAGGAAACGGGAATAACCCGTCAATATTCTCTTTCACCTGACCCAGAAAAACAAGTTCCAGTTCGCCGGATGTTTCGGCATACTTTTGCGATAACAACCGGCACGCATCGAGGTAATAGTCAATTCCTTTACGTTTATCGGTTACATTGGCCGCACCGTAAAGTATAAGCTTTTTATTTAACGGCAAGCCAAACCGCTCTCTGGCTGCACGACAGTCATTATTTTTGTAAAAATCGATATCCAGAGGATTGGGGATTGCCCTGACTTTCGTTTTATCCACCAGGGCGCTTACAATGGTGCGCTTTTCCAGCCAACGACTACAGGTTACGAAATGAATCCCGGCTTTTTCCCAAACGCTCTTTTTCTTTTTGAAGATACTATTTGCCAAATCCTTATCGCCGGGCGCTTTCAGGAAAAAGCAATTCTTACATTCGGTCTGGTAATTATTGCATTCTCTTGAATGATGGCAAATGGCTGTTGCCGGCCACATATCATGCATAGTCCAGACGATGGGCTTTCCTAGTTTAGCCAGTTTTTCTATTTCGGAAGTGGAGAGAAACCCCTGATTGATCCAATGTAAATGAAGAATATCCGCATCTTTAACAGCTGGGTGGTCTGTGATTGGAATTCCGGTATTGGCTATAGAAACAGCGAAAAGATTTTCTTTATTGAAATGATTGGAATAGAAGATAACAAACCGCTCCCATGCAAACCGCAGAAAGTTAAGCTTTTGAGTTGCACCGCCGCGGTTGACAGAAATCACCTGCTCATTGTCGGTTGTTTTATCCCGCACCAGCATTTTTACTTCCACGCCAGCTCCGGAAAGCGCTTTCATTAACCGTTTGCAGGCTACTGCTGCACCGCCTTTTTGCTCTGAGGTATTGATCAGGAGGAGTTTCATTTAAAATCTTTTAAAAGCAAAGATAATATGAAAATGAAAACAATAATACAAACCAGGTATCTCCTGATGCAAATTGTCAGGCCAAAAGCGCAAATAATTGAGAAAGGGTGTATTTCCCCTGAATAACTTTGGCTATTTTTGCAGAAATATAGGCTAATAATCAGATGAATTCATTTTGGGATAAATTACAGGGATTTGCAAATAAAAGCGTTCAATCTTCACTCAGTTTGGTGAAAGTTGTTTTGTTCTCCCGTCCTGTGCAAAATCCACCATCTGATTTTTCTTCAAACACTGAAATTGTCATTCTGGGAAATGGCCCTTCGTTGTTGAACACGATCAATAAAAAGTCCGGTTTTCTTCAAAACAAAGACCTGCTGGCGGTCAACTTCGCCGTTACCTCCGGTTACTTTGAACAAATCCAACCGAATATTTACGTAGCAGTCGACCCCGCTTTTTTTACCAATGAAGAGTACTGTGTGCGCCTGTTTGCCAATTTGGCCACTAAGGTTAAATGGCCATTATTGCTATTTCTTCCGGTAAAAGCGAAGAAGCATAATAATTGGCGAAAACATCTGGACAACAACAATCTTATCCGGATTGCTTATGTAAACATTACCCCGGTAGAAGGATTCAGCTGGTTAGCATATCCCATTTACAAAAGCGGATTAGGGATGCCCCGTCCGCGTAATGTGCTGATTCCGGCAATCATGCAGGCATTACGGATGAAATACAATACGATATATGTCGCAGGCGCCGACCATTCATGGCCCAGACAAGTGGCTGTGGACGACGAAAATCGTGTATATGAAGATTTAAAGCATTTCTACTCCAACGAAAAAGAACCTCAACGTCACTATTTTACCAAACGTCTGGATGAAATTCTGGAAAGTATGGTGGTTGCCTTTCGTTCCTATCATGTTGTGGAAGCTTTTAGCCGTTCAATAAACAAGAAAATATACAATATCACAGAAGGCTCATTCATCGATGCCTTTGAAAGAAAAAAGATTTAACTCAATATGCAGGAAAAATTGGTTTTGGTGACCGGTGCCGATGGCTTTATCGGTTCGCATCTGACGGAAGCATTACTGGCAGAGGGTTGCCGTGTAAGAGCTTTGGCTTACTACAATTCGTTTAACGACTGGGGTTGGCTGAATGGCCTGAAACATCCCAATCTGGAGGTAGTAACTGGAGATGTACGTGATCCTCATTTTTGCAAAATGATAGCCAAAGATGTGGATACCATCTTCCATTTGGCAGCCTTAATTGCCATTCCGTACTCATATGTGGCTCCCGACTGTTATGTTGACACCAATATTAAAGGGACTCTGAATATTTGCCAGGCTGCAAAAGAAAACGGAGTACGTCGGGTACTGGTTACATCGACATCTGAAGTCTACGGTACGGCTCAATACGTACCCATAAACGAAGAACACCCCAAACAGCCGCAATCTCCTTACTCAGCATCAAAAATCGGGGCAGATGCGATTGCAATGAGTTTCTTCAATGCTTTCCAGCTTCCGGTTACGATTGTGCGCCCATTTAACACGTATGGTCCGCGCCAGTCTGCCCGCGCCATTATCCCGACAATCATTTCCCAAATTGCCAATGGTAAACGCGAAATCAAATTAGGCGATCTGAGTCCGACCCGCGATTTCAATTTTGTCAAAGACACCTGTCAGGGATTTATTGCACTGGCTAAATGTGACGAGACGATAGGCAAAGAGATAAACATTGCGAGCAACTTTGAGATTTCAATGCGGGACACACTTCATCTGATAGCAAAACTGATGAATGCTGACGTTACTTTCGTAGAAGATACACAACGACTTCGCCCGAAAAACTCGGAGGTTTTCCGCCTATGGGGAGACAATACCAAGATCAAAGCCTTAACCGGATTTGAACCAAAATACGATATAGAAAGTGGACTGAAGGAGACTCTCGAATGGTTCCTTAATCCTGAAAATCTGGCAAAATATAAAGCAGATATTTACAATGTATAATCGCGTAATCGAATATATCAAAGAGCTTTACGGTAATCCTGATTTTGTGGGATTGCACGAACCGCGCTTTGTTGGCAACGAAAAGAAATACCTCAACGAGTGTGTGGATTCCACTTTCGTGTCAAGTGTCGGCAAATTTGTGGACCGTTTCGAACAAATGGTGGAAGAATATACCGGATGCGCCAAAGCTGTAGCCTGCGTAAACGGAACTAATGCTCTACATCTGGCATTAGTGCTGTCAGATGTGAAAGCAGGAGACGAAGTGATTACGCAGCCTTTGACTTTCATTGCCACTGCAAATGCGATCAGCTATTGTGGTGCTGAGCCTGTTTTTCTGGACGTTGACCGCGATACACTGGGACTATCACCCAAGGCCTTGAAGGAATTTCTCTCTACTAAAACCGAAAAGAAAGAGGGTCATGTCTACAATAAAATATCCGGGCGGAAAATAAAAGCCGTTGTACCGATGCACACCTTTGGTCATGCAGTCCGTATGGATGAGCTGAAGGCCATTTGTGATGAATACGGATTGGCTTTGATCGAAGATGCTGCCGAAAGTCTGGGATCATTCTATAAAGGCCAACACACCGGAACTATCGGAGAGATTGGTGTATTGAGTTTTAATGGAAATAAAACTATTACGACTGGTGGTGGCGGCATGTTGCTTTTCAGGGACATAGAAACGGGACTTCACGCCAAACACCTTACCACTCAGGCGAAAGTACCTCACCGTTGGGAATTTGTACACGATGAAATCGGTTACAACTACCGCATGCCCAATCTCAATGCAGCATTAGGTTGCGCCCAGATGGAAAACCTGCCAATGTTTCTGGAAAAGAAAAAAGATTTGGCGGAAAAATACAGCTACTTTTTTGGAGCTGCCGGAATTCAGTTCCTGCAACAACCGGAACACTCTGATTCAAATTACTGGCTGAACGCTGTTATCCTTGGCAATGCTGAGGAACGTGATAAATTCCTGACTCAAACCAATAACAACGGAGTAATGACACGCCCCATCTGGCGACTAATGAACCGCCTGCCTATGTTTAGCCATTGCCAGACTGACAATCTGGAGAATGCCATCTGGTTGGAAGAAAGGGTCGTAAACATACCAAGCTCTGTCCGTTTATGAAAGCATTGAACGTACTTTTTATCGGAGGAGCAAAACGTGTCTCTTTTGCAGAATACCTGAAGCGTTCGGCTGAAGCCCGGGGATACGAATTCAACCTTTACTCTTATGAACTGGAAAAAGAGGTACCTCTGGCTGTTATGGCCGAGATTATCATCGGATTGCGCTGGAAGGATAGCCAGTTAATACCCCATTTAACGGAAACCATTCGCGAAAAGCAGATTAACCTGGTACTTCCATTTGTTGACCCGGCTATCGCTGTGGCCAGGGAGCTGAAAGAGCTTCTACCCGATGTATTTATCCCAGTAAGTAATCTGGATATTTGCCGGATTATGTTTGATAAAAGTCTGGCTGCGGAATGGTTTGAATCACTCAATCTGCCTATTCCCCGCACTTGTCATCCGGAAAAAGAGTTATTTTTTCCTCTGATTGCAAAACCAAAAACCGGCTCTGCTTCCAAAGGTATTGTTGTGATTCAGGACAAAGAAGCCTTTGAGAGCTTTACCGGCAAATATGACCTGAATAATTACCTGCTTCAACAATATGTGGAAAAGGGAGAAGAGTTTACGGTTGATTGCTACGTCTCAAAGGAAAAGGAGATTATCAGCATCGTTCCACGGATAAGACTGGAACAAAGCGGCGGCGAGGCTGTCCGTTCCAAAACCATCCACGATGAGAAAATAGAATCTCTGGCTCATCAGCTCCTTCAAACCGGAGCATTGGAAGGCCCTGTCACCATTCAGTTTATCCGTAACAGACAGACCGGAGAAACCTATTTCATGGAGATCAATCCCCGCTATGGTGGTGCTGTGATTACCAGTTTTGCAGCTGGAGCCGATACAACAAAAACATTATTAGAAGAGATTTCAGGACAAAAAGCCACTCCGATTACAGATTGGAAATCAAATGTCCTGATGACAAGATATTTCAAAGAAGTAATTTTTTATGCAGATAATCATTGATTTAGACGGAACAATCTGTACCGAAGAACGGACATATAGCCGTTGTCTCGCCAAACCCAAAGACGGGTCGGTGGAAAATGTAAACCGCCTGTACGATCAGGGACACACCATTATCATATATACCGCCCGTACCTGGATGGAGTTTGAGATGACTACAGCCTGGCTGCAGCAACACGGGGTAAAATACCACCAGCTGATGATGGGTAAACCGGTGGGAGACCTTTGGATTGACGATCGTGCTGTACGTTTCAACAACAACTGGGACGAGATTGTATCTAACTTTATTGAAAAAAAGAAATCATGAATCGCGTTATTATCATAGCAGAAGCCGGAGTCAATCACAATGGCGATTATGAATTGGCAAAAAAAATGGTCGTTGCCGCTAAAGAAGCGGGCGCTGATTACGTTAAGTTTCAGACGGCCATTCCTGAACTGGTTATGTCGAAATTTGCTCCAAAGGCAGAATACCAACTCAACACCACTGATGAAGCCGAGTCTCAACTGGAGATGGCGCGAGCCATTCACCTGACCGTAGATAAATACAAACCATTAAAAGCTTATTGCGAGGAGGTTGGAATCAAATTCCTTTCCACTCCGTTTGACATGGTTTCTATTGATGTTTTGGCTGAGCTGGATATGGACTACTTCAAGATTCCTTCAGGCGAAATTACCAATTATCCCTATCTGAAAAAGATTGGTCAGTTTGGCAAACCCGTTATTATGTCTTGTGGAATGTCAGAACTAGACGAGATTTCAGCTGCAATCGATGTGTTGGTAGAAGCCGGAGCCAAACGAGATGAAATCATAATTCTTCATTGCAATACCGAATACCCGACTCCTTATGGCGATGTGAACCTTCGTGCCATGCAGACCATTGGCAAAGAGCTGAACGTCAAAGTTGGATACTCTGACCATACTAATGGGATTGAAGTTCCTGTCGCGGCTGTCGCATTAGGTGCTATCGTAATCGAGAAACATTTCACTCTCGACAATACGATGGAAGGTCCTGACCACAAAGCGTCTCTTGAACCGGATGAGCTAAAAGCAATGATAGATTCAATCCGCCACATTGAAGCTGCCCTTGGAAGTGCAAATAAACATGTGACTGATTCAGAACGAAAAAATATGATTGTGGCCCGGAAAAGTATTTTGGCAGCACGCGAAATTAAAGCCGGTGAAACTTTCACTGAAGAAAATCTGATTGTAAAACGTCCCGGCAACGGTGTCTCTCCTATGCGTTGGAACGAAGTAATCGGACAAAAAGCAAAACGAGACTTTTCCGAAGACGAATTGATAGAACTATGAGAAAAATCTGTGTTGTCACCGGAACCCGTGCTGAATACGGAATCCTGAAGCGCCTGATGTATGCCATTCAGGAAGATGCAACCCTGGAATTGCAAGTAATAGCTACCAACATGCACCTCTCTCCGGAGTTTGGCTCTACCTACAAGGAGATTCTGGCTGACGGATTTACAATCAACCGCAAGGTGGAAATGCTGCTTTCGTCTGATACAGCAAATGCAACCTGTAAATCGGTGGGGCTGGGAACAATTGGTTTCGCCGATGCTTATGAGGAACTAAAGCCTGATTTGCTTGTCGTACTCGGTGACCGCTACGAAATTCTGGCAGCAGTGACAACAGCGTTATTATATCGTATTCCGGTAGCACATATATCAGGTGGAGAAATTACTGAAGGTGCATATGACGATGCCATTCGCAATGCTATTACCAAGATGAGCCACCTGCATTTTACCGCCACGGAAGAGTACCGCAAACGTGTCATCCAGATGGGGGAACAACCATCGACCGTATTTAATGTGGGCGCAATGGGGGTGGATAGCATTCGTTACGTGGAGTTGATGTCAAAGGAAGAGCTGGAAGATTCTGTCGGATTAAAACTGAATCAACCATCGGCATTAATCACCTTTCATCCGGTAACTCTGGATTGCAATACAAACTCTGCCAAACAGTTTGCCAATCTGCTTCAGGCATTGAATAATCTGCCTGAACTGAATTGTCTCTTTACCTATCCCAATTCTGATACTGACGGTCGTGTTCTGATTCAGATGATTCATGATTTTGTAGAGAAGAACAAACACCGGTCAACCTCTATTCCTTCGTTAGGACAGAAGCGATATTTCTCTGCACTTAAGGTGGTAGATGTGGTCATAGGCAATTCATCAAGTGGGATAGTAGAGGTGCCAAGTTTTAAAATCCCGACGGTTAATATCGGCATTCGTCAGAAAGGACGCATCCAGGCAGAAAGCACCATAAATTGTGCGCCACTTACTACTGATATTGAAGCTGCAATCCAGCAGTCCCTCTCTGAGGATTTTAAACAAAAGGCTGCTAATACCACCAATCCTTATCATACCCCTGATACGGTAACACATATTCTTCAGGTATTGAAAAATGCCGATTTGAATGATATTGTAATCAAACATTTTTATGACCTGTAAATCGCATTCGATGGAGAAATACGCTAAATACCTGATTGATAAATCGGCTTCGATCAAAGACGCATTAGTGCGACTCAATGAGCTTTCTTCCGATATTCTCACGCTTCTGGTGATTGATGAAAACCGGGTGTTGCTGGGAACGGTAACCGATGGTGATATTCGTCGCGGATTGATTGCGGGAGCTTCTTTGGAAGAACCGGTCACCCGGATTTGTCATCGTAACTTTTTTTCTTTCAATGCTGATAATTACTCCATCTCTGCGATAAAGAGAGCCCGCAATAAAAGACTCTCACTGGTGCCTTATCTGGACAATGCAGGGCGTATTGAAAAGATATTTAATCTGAAAGATAATCACTCCGCTTTGCCTGTGGATGCCGTCATCATGGCGGGCGGACGCGGTCAACGCCTGAGCCCTCTGACCGACACAGTCCCCAAACCATTATTGCCCCTTGGCTGTAAACCGATTATCGAACACAATATAGACCGGTTGGCTCAGTTCGGCATCGAAAATATCAGTATTACCATTCGCTATTTAGGGCAACAAATTGTTGACCATTTCGGAGATGGAGCCAGCAAAGGACTTTCTATTTCCTATTTTGAGGAAAACCAACCACTGGGAACAATGGGTGCTGTTCGTCATCTGGACCACTATTCAAATGAGACAGTATTGGTCATGAACTCCGATTTATTTACCAATATTGACTTTGAGGAATTTTACCTTCACTTCATCGAGTCAGATGCCGAAATGGCTGTAGCCGCCATTCCCTACAATGTAAGCGTTCCTTATGCCGTGATGGAAGTAGAAGGGGAACGGGTAGTTTCGTTGAAAGAAAAACCAACCTATACCTACTATTCGAATGCGGGCATCTACCTGATGAAACGCTCTGTTATCAACCTTATTCCGGTTGACAGACCATTTGACGCACCCGATTTAATAGAGTTGCTGGCTAATCAGGGCAAAAAGGTAACAACCTTCCCTATAGTCGGATATTGGATTGACATTGGTAAACATGAAGATTACGCGAAAGCCAGGGAGTTTATCAAGTACCTGAAACAGTAATTTCAATCAGTTCAATTACCTAATATCACCAATGAAGATTCTTTACCTTATTCCTGCCCGTGGAGGCTCTAAAGGGATTCCCCATAAAAATATCAAACCGCTCAATGGAAAACCACTGATTCTCTATTCTGTAGAAGTGGCTCGGGAATTGGCTGATGATGCAGATATTTGTGTCACGACGGATGATGATGATATCATTAAGGTTGTGGAAAGCGTTGGCTTAAAAGTGCCATTTAAACGTCCTGATGAACTAGCTACAGACACCAGTGGAAGTTATGAGGTGATTCTTCATGCGATTGATTTTTACAAACAGCAGGGGATAAATTATGATGCGGTTGTGCTGTTGCAACCCACTTCTCCGTTCCGTACGGCACAGCACGTTAGAGAGGCGATTGAGCTTTACGAATCCTCATTGGACATGGTTGTTTCGGTGTCGGAATCTCCGGCCAATCCTTATTATACTTTATTTGAAGAAAATGAGAATGGCTTTTTAAGACGCTCAAAAGAAAGCAACTATGTTTGCCGCCAAGATTGCCCGACAGTGTATGAATATAACGGGGCTATTTACGTGATGAATGTAAATTCGCTTCATGGCAAACCACTTTCGTCCTTCACTAAAATCAAAAAATACGTTATGGATCGTTCATTGGGTATTGACCTTGACACCCCTTTGGATTGGAAGTTTGCGGAATTCCTTATCAACAATCAATAGTTTATTAAAGTTAAACACATATATTAAATCAATCGTAGTTAATTAGAGTGTGTGTATTGTTTTTATCTTTACATAGATTTAAACATAACATACTATGAAACTTAATCTGGCAAGTACATTCTCATTGTTTGTCCTTTCTCTTTCTATTCAGGGCTTACAGGCTCAGTCTTTGAATGTCAAAGAGAAAAACGGAACGCTTACCTCTACTTCATTGCCTAGTATATCCAAACTCACATTTGATCAGGGACAATTAATTATTGGTAAAAACTCAGGTGCAAACGAGAAGTATAATCTGAACAGTATCCAATACATCAATTTTGCAGATATTCAGAAAACATCTGGTTACCTCTCTATCAAAAGCGAGAATCCTCGTCTCTCCTTATACCCAAATCCCGTTATTGATGAATTAACTGTGCAATTAAACAGCATTCAATCAGAAACGTTTACGATTGAGATCTACACCATCGATGGAAAGCTCAAACTATCAAAGAGTTTGAACAATTCTCAAACATCAGAATTTAAGGTAAATCTTTCCTCCCTTCCACTGGGCACCTATATTTGCATATTATCTTCCGGCACTCTTTCACTCACATCTAAATTCCAAAAACTATAAAATCTGAAGTCATGAGAAAATTATTCCTTATAGTTAATGCTATATTACTTTCATTATGCCTTGGAAAAGCACAGGACACAATGTATGTTTATCAAAAATCGGGGATCATTTCCAAAATAGCAATAAGCAACATCGATAGTGTGAAGTTTTCAAGCCCGGTTCCATTTAATATAAATATTGCTGTTACTGCATTTGATGAAAATCTTGAAACAAATGCTCATACATCTGCATCTGTCAGTATTAATGGAATCATCAACAACCTGACCTCTCAAGACAACCTTATTACAATCACTTCTTTGGATACAACTTATACACTTTCTATCACAAAAGAGGGATTTGTAGGTTATACTAAACAATATTCCCTCTCAGATCTACTGAAATACAGGAAAGACACTCTTCATATTGAATTAACTCCCGATATTACAGGGTTAGTAGCCTATTACCCATTTAATGGAAATGCAAATGATGAAAGTGGAAATCTAAACACAGGTGTAGTTAAAGGAGCAACCTTATGCTTCGACAGACTCGGCAATAGCAATAGCGCCTATTTATTTAATGGATCTAGCAATTATATCACTACAGAAAGTGCTCCTAATTTGAATATACAAAACTCATTTTCAATTGCATTATGGTTCAAAACATCTGATCCCGATGTTGTAAAAGATGGAACAAGTCTTGGAATGCTTGTGTCCAGAAATGGCACAGTATATCAAAGATCTTTTCAGGTAGCCCTCGCCAATAGTTACGGAATGGGAGCCGGCATTAGATCATACGTTTTCAATACAAATGATGGTTATGTCTTGGCAGAATACCCCACTGCGGCTAAATACTACGATAATAAGTGGCATAATCTGGTGTCTGTTTATAATAAAAGTACTGGAACAGTAAAAATCTACGTAGATAAGGTTCTTATCAATGAAACATACATCGGCAAGGTTGACGTAGAGCAATGTTCAGTACCGTTAAACATTGGTTGTTATTCTAATGAACGAGGATTTTATAGTGGAGCAATAGATGATGTTCGGATTTACAACAAAGCATTATCTTCATTTGAACTCAAATATTTGTACACAAAATAAATGCTCCACATCCACCTCAAAGGCCGACTCGGCAATAATCTTTTTCAAATCGCAGCAGGCGCATCATTGGCAAAAGCCAAAGGTGACGCCTTTTGCGTTTCTGTGCCCGACAAAGCAAACGATCCGGGATTAAGCACCTCGCTATCAGAATTGAGAAATCTGCAAAAAACGATACTTCGAAAAGTAGAAGTTCGGGAAGAACGGATTACGCAGGAAGTTACTTATTCTGAAAAGCAGTTCAATTACGAGCCTATTCCCTACCAACCGGAGATGAGTATTTCGGGTTATTTCCAGTCTGAAAAGTATTTTGATAAGCAATTAGTCAGGGAGCTATTTGCCATTGATGAAAAGACGAAGAAATATATTTTGGACAAATACGGCAAGATTCTCGCTCAGGATGTTACTTCCATCCACATACGGCGGGGGGATTATTTGAAGAATATCGATGTGCATCCCATTTGTTCGATGGGTTATTTTCGTCGGGCCATCCGTATGATTGGTAAAAAGAAGCCATTTTTGTTGGTCAGCAACGATATAGAGTGGTGTAAAAAGCAGTTCAAAGGAGAGAATTTCTATTTTGCCGAAAATGAGTCAGCCGTGGTGGACCTTTACCTGCAATCGCTATGCAAGAATAATATCATCAGCAACAGTTCCTTCAGCTGGTGGGGAGCCTGGTTGAATCCCAATCTGGAAAAAAAAGTGCTCGTTCCGGATCCCTGGTTTGGTATTTCCACAAAGAATATGGATGCTTCGGACCTGATTCCGGAGGGATGGATAAAAGTGCCAAACCGTATGCCGGTTTATCTTCAAACATTCGCCATTCTCCGCAAGGCGAAGCGAGACCTGTATCATATCCTTAAGAAATAGCCGGGACAAGGGTTGTCCCAACTGGGACGAAGTCCGTCCTACTTGGGACAAGCCTTGTCCTATCTGGGACAACTATTGTCCTACTTGGGACAGACTCCGTCCTACTTGGGACGACGTTCGTCCTAACTGGGACAGGTCTTGTCCTACCTGGGACGAAAGCTGTCCGACTTGGGACAAGGTTCGTCCCGGATGAAATCTCCCAAATTACGCCCGGAATATAGCTCGTTTGATGTCCACCAACGTCTTCCTGATCTTCAATAGCCTTACCCGCTGGTCAAACTTCTTGACCAGATCATTCCGGTTGAACTTTTCCTCCAGATAACGGAGTTCGTTATAGTGCAAATCTGAATTCACCTGAGTTTTTGAAACCGATCCGTCCCACACGCGTGACACAAAACAGGCTTCGTTGATGTAATAAGGGACACCATAGGCCTGATACAAGCGGTAGTAGAGATCCACATCCATCAGGTTGACCAGATTCTCGTCAAAGAGCAGATCATCCCGTTTTTCGAAGAAAATACCGGTTGGACAACCGATCTTGTTGACACCAATCAGGATGTTTTTGGTCCATTTGGGCAAATGCTCTTTCGGTTTATCCGATTGTTTCCATCCCATAGCTCCCCATTTACCCTTCGCTCCCATGATTTTAGCCAGCATCCTGTCATTAATGATCCAGTCATCCTGAAAGATTGGTTTGATAATCGGGTGTTTCGCGTGACGAATTGCATTGTTGATATTAGCGGAGGCCGATTTTTGATCTGACTCATTTTTCAGGTAATGGATATCGAGTTTGTAGTCTGCCGCATCAAGAAAATTCTTGATTTCATTACTCTTACTGTCATCTGATATGACCACTTCAAACCGGCGGTAACTCTGATTGCAAAGGCTGTCGAGGAGCTGCTTGAGATGCTCCACTCCTTTGCCTTTCATTTCATAGACGGGAATACAGATTGATATCATAATCTCTTATTGTTTTTTTGTTGCACGAATAAGTCCTTTCCGGAAATAAGGCGGAGCCAGTTTCCGGTAAATGAATAGCATATAACCGTCCGAAAGGCAGGTTGAGAAATTCATTTGATGCAATAGAGAGGAAAGAAAGTCCACATCCTTCTGTTGATGGTAAGTACAGATCGCCAGCTTCAAGGCTTTATTATTTCTAATAGTTTCTTCGGCTCCTTCGAGAATCATTGTTTCGGCTCCTTCCACATCGATTTTCATAAAATCAACCGGCTTCTCCTTCAATAAGGTATCAATCCGGAGACATTGTTCATTGTCGATATTGGAAACGAACTTATAGTAAATATGCACTTTGTCCTTCCAGGGGGCGAAAGTCGCTTCCAGAGCCTCTTTCCATGCCTCATTCGCTTCGAAGATATAGATCTCCTTTGCCTTTTCCACTGCATCCAGCGAAAAGTTGCCTTCAGCTGCCCCGATATCAAGTATTACATCCCCTTCTTTAATCTGAAAAGTATCATCCAGATAACAATGGGTTGACTCCTTGTCTTGCTCAGCCATCAGGAAAGCATAGTTATACTTTACGGCTGTTTCGTTTTTGAAATTGTGGTTGAAATAGAGTTTCTTTCCATTATGGATCACATAAAAAAGATTCAACTCCTGGTCTTTGAAGACTTCAACCTGATTATAGTCATATTTTTCAGAAAAGGAATAAGGAAATACCGTCGAATAGCTGACACGCTTTTGTCCGGGAGCATTGATAAAATCTAACTCGGCCTTATATTTTTCTTTCTCTTTTGGAAAAAGAGCAAAGTAAAGATTCATTTTGCGTCGCAATGAATTCAACGAGTCATCGCACATATATCCGAAACCCAGGGTTTTTGCTTTAAAGGCCAGGCTCTCAATTTTCTTTTTGATAAATAATATTTTGTCCATGTGTGTTTAATGGTTCGATTTGGCTAATTTACGTCCAAGCAACAAAAACGCAAGCAGTTTGCTCTTTGCAAGGAGCTTTTGCGTGAAAATTGCAGCCGTGAGCGCAAATATAGAAACAATATAGATTTTCAGATCAACATGAAACTGGAAAATAGCTATTCCCAACGAAATAAAGTAATAATGAATGGCATAAATGGCCAGGGAAATCACTCCAAGTTGAGAAAACAATAGTTTCAGCAGCTTAATTTGTATCATCTTTTCAAGTATAAACCACACGGAGAATACCCCTGTTATTGGCACAAGAAACAGATAGATGTAATAGATATAGCTTCGAAGATATAGAGGAAAGGAGAATATTACTTTCGGTGTCTTTGCCCTGTACCAAACAGATACAGTCAATACAAATAATAAAAGAATCAAAGGAAATGTTTTCCGTAGGAATGGCAATGTCTGTTCTTTATATCGGTTCAACATATATCCTAGCGAAAAGAAAATCAGATACCATCCGGAATTTCTTAAGCCATGAATAACCGGAATTTTACGGAAATATTCGGACAAAACAAAGATTAAAATCCCCAGCAACAAGATGCACCATTCTTCCCGTATAAACTTAATCCGGAGTGCCAGAAACAAAATAAGGTAGTTTTGGAACAGAATCCAGAGAAACCAAAGACCGCCATTGCTGGGTGAAAGTATCACAGCAATTGGCGAATGATACGAGATAATAGGATCCTGATAATGAAGGTAGTTAAAAAGCAACCCCAACAAATCAGTGATGGCCAGCCAGGAAAAGAAGGGAATGATAAGAGAGTTAAAACGTTTGCGAAGGACCTGAAAGCTTCCATCAAAAGTGCCACACGCCACGAACCCGCTGATAAACATAAACAACGGCATGTGAAAGGAGTAAATCACCCTGAAAAGAATATGCTGATCGAAAGCCTTCACGTTATACTGCACCGCATGCCCCAACACCACCAGCAGAATGGCAAAACCCTTGATTACATCAATCAGTTCATTTCGCTGTTTCATATCTTACTTACGGAATAGTGCAATTACATCGTCCAGTATCTTCGACTTGAGGATTTTATTGATGCCCAGGTAAAATGCCGCTCCGATAAAAATCTGAACGATAAGAAGTAGCAATTTTTGTGCAATAACAAACTTCAGTCCATACATAATGCCAACCATTACCAATGACAGAAAAACATACGGAGCCATATCCCGCCATTGTTCGTACCACTTGTATTTGGCTTTATTCCCCAGAATGATAACGTTAAACAGGTAAATAATATATCGCATACAAACCAGTCCGATAATGGAAGCCATAATACCATATTGAACAGTAGAAAAGAAGACTATAAGCAAAATTACAATCTTTGTAATTTCAATATAGATGAATTCGGTCACACGTTCCCCAATCATCACGAAATACTGATTAGAATTAATGAAAATCGTCGGAATTCCAGCCAGACATAGAAGCTGAAAATAGACAAAAGCCCCTTCCCATTTTTTTGAAATCAACAACTCAAGTACACCAGGACCCACAATAGCTAATCCAAACAATAATGGAAAAGCCAGAAAAGAAGTCAAACGGATGGTTTTCTGAAAAGCGCGTTTCAACCGTTCAGGGTCATCCTTGATCTGGCTGTAAATGGGAAACATACTATTGCTTAGAGTCGTAGAAAGGATGCTTGTGGGCATGTCACTGTACTTACTCGCCTGTGTATAATTTCCCATAACAGTAAGCGGGAAAAAACGACCGATCAACTGTCCGTACAGGAACTGAAACAGGTTGGTCAACAAGCTGGCAGCCGACATCTCCATGCCATATTTCAACTGCGCCTTCAAAGCTTCAAAACTAAATAGTCGGGAAGGACGCCATTTACTTACAACCCATAACAACGATACACGGAAAGTCGCATTCCCAACCGATTGCACAACCAAAGCCCATACACCAAGCCCTTTAACTGCAAAAATTAGCGATAAAATACTCGACAGCAGCAGCGATGTTAGATTGATCACAGACAACTGCTTAAATCGAACATTCTTAGTCATCTGAGCCCCTTGCACAAGCCCCAGGGAGTTAATAATCAATGAAAGGAAAACAACCCGGGCTAGTATGACCAGTTGCGGTTGATTATAGAAATTGGCAATCAGCGGCGCACAACAAAACAATACCGCGTACAAGAATGAACTCACTCCGATATTGAAGTAGAATACCGTATTATAATCCAGTTCGGATGCATCCTTCTTCCGGATCAAAGCGGAGACAAACCCGCTGTCAATGAGAGCACTCGATAAAGCAATGAAAATCCCAAGCAATCCTATTAATCCGTATTCCTTTTGGGAAAGAATACGTGTAACAACAAGTCCGATTACGATAAATATAAGTTGAGAGCCAACTTTATCGAAGAAATTCCAGGCTATAGCAATAGCTGATTTTCGTTTAAGAGAATGTTCTGTCATCGAATGATGGGTAGTGGGTAAAATTTGGATAGTTGTTTGCGAATCAACGATAGTAATCTGAAAACCTGAGCCTTCAATAATGGTTTTATCGCGATGGATTCACTGGAAATTAGTCGCTGTTGTATCCACACCGGATATTCAGAGGCCAGTTCACGCCAGACTTCATCAGCTTTCTGAGTTTCGTTTTCGCTTTTATGGAGTTTCCACAGGTTATAAAGAATAGCGGCAGATGCCATCTTCAGATTATCCACTACCTCTTTATTTTCAGGAAAAAGGTTGATGATAAACTTCCTTACATTGAGTGACATTAATAATGCCTTACTTCGGTCTTTACCTACGAAGATACTACTTTCACTTTTGCGGTAAAGCGCCATCACCTTCGGAATATAATAGAGGTCGCCTTTCGAAGCAGACAGCATACTGAAGACATAATCGACGCTCACCACCTGTTCGATTCCTTCAGGTAACTCAAAGTAGTTGTTCCTGAAAAAGCAGGAGACGTTGGCGATAAAGTTCTTTTTGGATAAATCGAGCTGAGTATAAGTTCCCTTACGTTCAGTACCGTTGGAGAGACTCTTGCTTCCGTCGTTTTCGTAGTAATTCAACACGCGGTGGAAGCAAAGCGAATATTGAGGATTCTTTTCCATGATATCATACTGGATCTGCAATTTATCCTTGCAAATCCAGTAGTCATCAGGGTCGCACACGGCGATATATTTTCCGCGGGCAGCCGAGAGGCATTTCAGGTTGTTTCGCTGATACCCGAGGTTTTTTTCATTGACCAACAAACGGATAATATCGGGATAAGCCATTGCATATTTCTCGCAAATGGCTAACGTCCCGTCCGTACTGCAATCTTCACAGATAATGATTTCAAAGGGAAAGGAGGTCTTTTGTCGCAAAACGCTTTTGAGCGCTGTATCGATGTATTGCTCGCGATTGTAGGTCACCATCAGCACGCTGAGTACCGGCATCTCTTTCCCCATAGATTGTTGTTTTGAAGATTATTTTACTTCGCTACCCGGTTTCACTTCACGGCTCGGCATGATTACCGATAATCCGCCGTCATGGTTTTCAGCCGAAAGAATCATTCCTTCTGACATGATGCCTTTCAGCTTGCGTGGGGCAAGGTTAGCGATGAAACACACCTGTTTGCCAATCAAATCTTCGGGAGCATAATGTTTTGCAATTCCGGAAACGATGGTGCGGGTTTCGAGTCCGTCATTTATTTTGAACTGAAGTAGTTTATCTGCTTTTGGTACTTTCTGGCATTCCAAAACGGTTCCCACACGGATGTCCAGTTTCATGAAATCCTCGAAGTCGATGTTTTCACGAATCGGATTGGCTTTGTAGTTGGCCGCTTCGTTTGCTTTTTTGGTATCGAGCAGTTTCTGTACCTGAGCTTCCACCACGCTGTCTTCGATTTTCTCGAATAACAATTCCGGTGATTGCAATTGAGTACCGGTTGCCAGGATGTTAGTGCGCCCCAGTTCAGCCCAATCGAATTTATCCATACCGAGGAAGTCACGCATTTTCTGCGCACTAAATGGAAGGAATGGTTCGAAAGCAATCGCCAGGTTAGCAGTGATTTGCAGCGAAATATTCATGATAGTAGCCACGCGCTCCATGTCGGTTTTCGCCAGCTTCCACGGTTCGGTATCCGCCAGGTATTTGTTACCAATGCGGGCAAGGTTCATCGCCTCTTTCAGTGCATCACGGAAACGGTATTGATTGAGGTAATCCTCCACGTATTTTTTCACATCGGCAAAGTCAGCCAACGTTGCGCGGTCGTAATCAGTCAATTCACCACAAGCAGGAACTTTGCAGTCAAAATATTTCTGAGTCAACACCATCGCACGGTTCACAAAGTTACCAAGGACAGCTACAAGCTCATTGTTGTTGCGGGCCTGAAAGTCTTTCCAGGTAAAGTCATTGTCTTTAGTTTCGGGAGCGTTGGCGGTCAGCACGTAACGAAGTACGTCCTGTTTGCCCGGAAACTCTTCGAGGTACTCGTGCAGCCATACCGCCCAGTTGCGGGAGGTGGATATTTTGTCTCCTTCAAGGTTGAGGAATTCGTTTGAAGGAACGTTTTCAGGCAGTTGGTAAGTGCCATCCGCTTTCAACATCGCCGGGAAAACGATGCAGTGGAATACGATATTATCTTTTCCGATGAAGTGAACGATCTTTGAGTCTTCGCTCTTCCACCATTTTTCCCAGTCGTTAGGAAGAAGCTCGATGGTATTGGAGATGTATCCGATAGGTGCATCAAACCACACGTAGAGCACTTTGCCCTCAGCACCTTCCACCGGGACAGGCACGCCCCAGTCAAGGTCACGGCTCACGGCACGGGGTTGCAATCCCATATCGAGCCATGATTTGCATTGACCATACACGTTGGTTTTCCACTCTTTGTGGTCTTCGAGAATCCATTGGCGCAACCAGCCTTCGTGCTTATCCAGCGGAAGATACCAGTGCTTGGTCTCTTTCATCACGGGAGTGGCACCGGTGATGGTTGATTTCGGATTAATCAGGTCGGTAGCATTCAGGGAAGTTCCGCAAGCCTCGCATTGGTCACCGTAAGCACGTTCATTTTTACAATGCGGGCAAATGCCGGTGATGTAACGGTCGGCGAGGAATTGTTTTGCCTCTTCGTCGTAATATTGCTCCGAAGTCTTCTCAATAAATTCGCCTTTATCGTAAAGCTTTTTGAAGAAATCGGAAGCCGTTTTTTTGTGAATGTCAGAAGTGGTACGGGAATATATATCAAACGAAATACCGAGGTCTTCGAATGATTTCTTGATGATGGAGTGGTAACGGTCCACCACATCCTGCGGAGTAATGCCTTCGTTTTTAGCCTTGATGGTGATGGGCACTCCATGTTCGTCGCTTCCGCCGATCATGAGGACTTCTTCGCCTTTCAAACGTAAATAACGGGCATAAATATCTGCAGGCACATACACACCAGCTAAGTGGCCGATGTGAACCGGGCCGTTAGCATAAGGTAATGCAGTGGTAATGAGCGTTCTTTTGAATTTCTTTTCCATCGCGTATTCTCTTTTTTTCTTGAATGCGCAAAGGTAGGAAAAATTCTGCTTTTTGTCTTTACTTTACTGTCATCCTTCATGTTGATTGTCTGGTTACGATATTTATATTGCACGTAATTTGGTTTTAAAATATAACCCTTGAGCCTGATTTTCTAAAATGATATGAGTGAAAACACAACAAACAAAATCCAAATACATGATATTTATCATAAATAAGGCTACCTTTGCCAAATATGCGAGGTTTTATTATTAATTAAACACAATAAGAGACATGAAAAAGATTTTACTATGTAGTTTGTTATTTGTCACGATGGCAACTATGGCACAAATGCCAATAAAAGGGCTCATCGGATGCTGGTCTTTCAATGGAAATGCTAATGATGAAAGTAACAGCAATGTTAACGGAACAGTTTATGGGGCAACTCTGGTTAAAGACCGATTTGGTAACCCGAATAGAGCTTATAGCTTTGATGGCGTAAATGATTATATTTGGATTGGATATGGCCTGAGACCAAGTATCATATCTGTTTCCTTCTGGTTTATCTCCAATAGCAAAACATCAACTATGTCAATGATTAGAGATCGTTTGAATGGCTATGGGTTTGTGATGAATGCGACAAGTAGTGATGGGGATGTGCCATTTCACAATTTCTGTTTTTATGGAACGGGCGGAAGCTGTAGTAACCTTGTTCAGACCAAATGCAATGATAGTATCTGGCATCATGGGGCAATGACCTATGATGGCTACACATTAAATACTTATCTGGATAATAATCTTGTAGCAACATCAACTGGCACTGGTTATAATGCATTGTATTTTCCTTATCAATATAGTAATGGATTAGCGTTTGGACGAGATGGCGATTCTGACGGACATTATTTCAAAGGAGCATTAGATGACATTAGAATCTACAACAGAGCTTTGAGCAAAACGGAAGTTGAAGCTCTTTATTATGACTCTCCATGTTCCTACATTAAATACGACACAGTTAAAGTAGCTGTAACAGACACACTTATCATCAAGAACTCACTTAAATCAGCTACCAATACTACTAAACTCAATGAAATCAAAGTTTATCCAAATCCGACTCATGATGTAATCCATATTAGCATTAATGATATTGATGGTTTACAGGAAAGCTCTTTGTCAATTATTAACTCATTAGGGTTAGCGGTGTATAAAAGCAACTTTACGCAGAATAACATCGATATAAATACCAGTGCACTTGGGGAAGATGGCACGTACTTCATCCAGATATTTGATAGGAATAAGAAGCTGGTGGATGTCCGGAAAATAATTCTTGAGAAATAAAAATCGGAAACCTCAAATAAAAAAGGAGATAAAGCTCATTGCGAACTTTATCTCCTTTTTTATTTTGGGGTTCATTTTACTTCTTTAAAAAGAGCCGCTTGACCTGCGCTACAATTGCATCCGGAGTTATCTGATTCAAACATGCATAATCGCCTCTGTGGCAGGGTTTATCTCCGAATACCGAGCAAGGACGACACGAAAGGTCTAGCTGAACAGCATTTTCCTTCGCTTGCTGCCATCCGTAGAATCCGGCATACGGGTGAGTCGCTCCCCAGATGGAGATCACCGGACAGTTAACCAATGATGCCATGTGCATATTACCCGAGTCCATCGTAATCATACCGTCGAGGTGGCTCATCAGGTGAAGCTCCTTCTCCATGTTGATTTTGCCGATCGTGCAAATGGTATTAGGGTAAGTTGCTGCCCATTTTTCCAGAATGACTTTTTCGCTCTCTCCTCCACCGAACAGGAATATTTTCACCGACTCTTTACTTAATTTGCCCACCACCTCTTCCATTTTCTCCAGCGGATAGATTTTACCTTTATGCTTGGCAAACGGGGCAATCCCGATCCATTTCCCCCTTTTCTCTGGGAGAAAATCAGCCAACAATGTCAAATCGCCTTTTCCGTCTTCGAAGATGGACTCGAAATCAGGCTTGAAGTCGATACCCGCATCATGAAACGTTTTCAGATAACGATCAAATGAAGTAGCCAATTGATGGAAATGCTTGTCGTGCTTGTGGGTCAGACGCTCCTTTTCAGCCCGGCCTTTGTGTACAGTTGCTGTTTTGACGCCGATCAGTCGGAACAGCCTGCTGAGAAAGTGGCTGCGCAATACGCTGTGCAGATCAATAACCGCATCAAACTTTTCCTTCTTTAATTCCAGAAATAGCCGGAACAGCCCGAAAAAGCCTTTGTGGCGGCCTTGTGCGTCGATGGTGATGAGTCGAAAGTTTTTAGGCGCGTTGAAGAACAGCTTCGTCAATGAAGGTTTTGATAAAAAAACAATTTCTACATCGGGATTCTGACGGGCATACGAATAGGTAATCGGAATGGTCATGGCCACATCTCCTAATGCGGAAAAGCGAATGATCAGAATTTTCTTCATGTTTAAAGCTGGAAATAATATTGAGGAACCGTTTGGAGAAAAAAATAAGCCGACCTGATGATCGGCTTATCGGGGAAATATCATCAGTGGAAGATTACTTTTTACCGTAAAGAACCGGATTGAGAGCCGGATCATTATACATCTTCATCTGTTTGTACACCTTCATGTATTTTTTACCGGCTTCGATGTCGGCCAACAATTGGTCGATAGCGGTAGTCAGGTCTTCGCGCTGATCAAGCAGGATATTCAGCTTGGTCTGACATTGAGCGATATGCTTCACAGTCGCATCGGGACGATCCACCTCTTGCTGCATGTGGTAAATCTTCAATGCAAGGATCGAAAGACGGTCAACCGCCCATGCCGGACTTTCTGTGTTGATTGTCGCATCGGCCAATGGCATGGCGTTTTTGTATTTGTCGAGAAAGTAGCTATCGATTAATTCAACCAAATCGGTACGTTCCTGATTCGATTTGTCAATGCGACGTTTGATTTCCAATGCTTTGACAGGATCAATATTCGGGTCGCGGACGATATCTTCAAGGTGCCATTGTACGGCATCAATCCAGTTTTTGAGATAGAGGAAATATTCGATGGTTTGGAACTCGTAAGGGTTTTGCATTACCGCATCCACATCGTCTGTAACGTGGTATTGCTTCGTACTATCTGCGAAAATTGCATAGCTTTTTTGGCTAAATGACATAATAACGGGGTTTATGTGGTAGAATTTGAACGGACAAACTTACTAATTGTTTCGTTAATAATCAAATAGAGAGGGTAACTCTGCCTGAAATAATCCTCGTTTGGGTTAATATCAAGCAAACAAACACTCATCCTTACTGTCTTTTAATTGATCAATATTCGCATTGAAACTTCATACCCTTAAATGGCTGGCGAGTGTCATTTTGATATTAAATGTATGGGTATACCTCGTTGTGATTATATGTTTGATATCATATTGTCATTGTAAATCCGATATTTATGTTTATTTTGCAAATGTATTAACTAGCCAAAATAATTATCCGCTGTCTAAATCCCCGGATAGATCTAATATCAATCTTAAAAACGCATAGGTATGTTTGAATGGACTAAAAACAACGATGCCCTCGGGACAGTCAATCGGGGAATTCCCTGCGAGTCAGGTTTGTGTACGTTATGTGATTCAGCCTGCAAAGGCAAGTGTGAAACCTGGCTCTCCTGTCTGGAAGGCCGGAAGATGCTTTACCCGAGAAAATTCGGTTACATCACCTCCGGAGCCGCTAATGTGACATCGGTAGGTGTTGGTTATCACGCGCTGCGAATCCAAGGCTATGCCTACGGTTCTAACGGAATTCCGGCAAATCTGACCGACAATCCCGACGATTGCATTTTTACAAATATCAGCCTTGAGACTGAATTTGGCCTGGAGATGAAGACCAAAAACCGCATGCCCATCATGACCGGTGCGTTGGGTTCGACATTTGTCGCTGCCCGTTACTGGCCTTCCTTTGCCGTGGGGGCTGCTTTGTGCGGAATTCCTATCGTGGTAGGTGAAAATGTGGTCGGGGTGGATAAAGCATCCGTATTGGAAAAAGGCCGTATAAAATCTGCCCCCGAGCTTGAACGTCGTATCCAGTATTTCGAGCGTTATTACGACGGATACGGAGCGATTATCGTTCAGATGAATGTGGAAGATACCCGCAATGGTGTTGCCGAGTATTTGATTGACAAATATGGGAATAACGTCATCATTGAACTGAAATGGGGACAAGGAGCGAAAGATATCGGTGGTGAGATTCAGGTCAAACAGCTCGAAAATGCCCAGTTCCTCAAAGATCGTGGTTATATCGTAGACCCCGATCCGTATGATCCTGTCGTAATACAGGCATTCAAAAATAAGGCGATCAGTTCTTTCGCCCGCCACAGTCGGCTCGGCGCTACCAATAAGCATAACGTGGAGGCTGTACGGGAAGACTTCATGAGCAGCATCGCCTATCTGCGCAAGCTGGGATTTAAACGTATCACCCTCAAAACGGGAGCCTATGGTATGGAAAATCTGGCTATTGCCATTCGTTTTGCCGCAGATGCCAAACTCGATCTGTTGACCATTGACGGTGCAGGTGGCGGTACCGGTATGAGCCCGTGGAATATGATGCAGCACTGGGGAATCCCATCGCTTGCACTTCATGCCAAAGCTTATGAATATTGTGAAATCCTGAAAAACAGAGGCATCACGCCGCCTGACATATCGTTCGCCGGAGGATTTGCCCGCGAAGACCATCTGTTTAAAGCCCTTTCACTTGGAGCGCCATATACCAAGATGGTTTGCCTGGGTCGTGCGCCAATGATTGCCGGATTCCTCGGCAGTAACATTGAAGGTACTTTCTTCCCTGAACGGAAAGCTCAGCTCAACGGGCATTGGGATACGCTGCCGGCAAGTGTTTCGGAGTATGGTATTTATCCGGAAGAGATTTTCACCATGTGGGAAAATGTAAAAAATAGGGTAGGTGCTGAAGAGATGAAGCACATCCCGTTTGGAGCCATTGCCATGTGTGGTTATGCCGACAAGCTGGCTGGAGGATTACAACAGTTCATGGCCGGTGCACGGAAGTTCAATCTCAACGAACTGACTCGCAATGACCTGATCTCAGCTAATCGCGAAACGACAGATGTTACAGGTATTCCATTCATGACCGATGCACTGGATGCTGAAGCGAAAGCGGTATTGATGGCGTAATCTGCTAACCGCAATAATCTCAAACCGGATGTCTCATCGGCATCCGGTTTTTATATTGAGGAAATATCTTATTGTCCATTGGATATCAACTCTTATTCCTTTTTTCACGCTCTATTTATTGGGTATGTTGCTCTAAAGTGGGAAATGGGTTATGTCAAATACCCTATGCATCGTTGAGGAGAACGAAAAGTATGTTAAGGAACACAAGAGCGGCCTTAAGGAGGCCATGGTGGGCGTTAAGGAATGCACAATCAGTCTTAAGGAGTGCATAAACGGTGTAAAGGAAAGGGCAAAGTATGCTAAGGAACACAAGAGTGGCGTTAAGGAAGCCACCAGTACTTGTTTTTTAATGGAGTATCATGTAAGAATTTTCTTCATTTGGCATTGTATTGATAAAAAATCCCTATATTAGTCGCGGAATATGTGAAATAAACTCATAATCAAAGGGATTTAACTGTCAATTACTAATATTCTAAATTTACCACCATGGCGACAAAACAAACCAAATCAGAAACAGAGATTCTCGAGCAATACCGTGTATCTCTGGAAAATGCAGACGCACAACCTGAAATCAAAGCCGAACTCGAAGAATTTGGTTATGACCAGGTGAAAATCGGAGAAGGCAAACAGATTTATTCTGCCACTCGGAAAGCTTATGATGATAACAAGCGGGAAGATGATGAATCAACGCAAGCTTCCTCAATCTTTAAAGCAGAAAAGGAGAAGCTGGATACAAACTATTCCCTGCTTCGGAAAAAGGCAAAAGTGGTTTTCTCTAAAGATACTGATGCAAGCAGCAAATTAAGCATTGATTCTGCAATGCCCAAGGCTTACATTTCATGGATTGAAACGATCCGTAAATTCTATACCACCCTCAATGAGGATGCTGCTTTATTGCAAAAGATAAGCCGGCTTAAAGTGACCGCAGAGGATGTCGCTGCCGGATTGGCACAAATCGCTGTCGTGGAAAAAGCTCGTGCGGAATTCCTGCGTGAGTCGGGCGAATCGCAGGCGGCTACCGATACGAAGGATGCCGCTTTTGCCCAATTAGATGAATGGATGGGCGAGTTTTACGCCGTAGCGCGTATCGCCCTCGAAGATAAACCCCAGTTGCTGGAAGTGCTGGGCAAGATTGTGAGATAAAAGATACTTGTTACTATACTCATTACATTGTGTGAATAAAAATGGTTTATGCCGGATTCTCTGTGAAGAGCGTCCGGTTTTTTTGTATTTCTCCGAATCCGGATTTTGAAACATTTTCTCTGGATAGAAAATGAAAAAGGCGAACGCCGTAGGGGTATTCGCCTTTTCTGATATTTGAGTTGTGTGAAATTATTTCACTTCCCAGGTCTCGCCGCTAAGCAAGAAATCGCGTAGTTTACGTTGAGGTTTGTTTGCTTGTACCTCTGCGATTTGCGCTTTCACCTCCTGATCGTAAACAGGGGCTTCAACATTACGGATTACACCGATAGCCAATGGCAGGCCTTCGTTGTGCATCAGTGCAAGCTTGTAGTGAAGAGCGTTGTCCGCTTCGGTGGCATCGTGAGTCAGGATGTCTTCCTGGGTAATGCCGTTTTCGCCGATCGTAACCACTTTAAGTTTCAATCCGTCAAGCACAAGGCCTTTGTCGCGGTTAGCGCCGAAGATCATTTTCTCACCGTGTTTCAGGAGAATGGTACGATCCGGACGGGTCTCTTTATCTGAATAGTAGTCGTGAACGCCATCGGTAAAGATTACGCAGTTCTGAAGGACTTCCACTACTGATGCGCCTTTGTGTTTGGCTGCTTCGATCATACAATCGAATGTAGTCGACAAGTCAACATCAATCGAGCGTGCGAAGAAGTTACCACGTGCACCCATAGTCAGCTCCGCCGGAACAAACGGATCTTCGATAGTTCCGTATGGAGAGGTTTTGGTCACGTAGCCACGCTCTGTAGTAGGAGAGTATTGTCCTTTGGTCAGACCGTAGATCTTGTTGTTCATCAGGATGATGTTCAGGTCCACGTTACGACGTACTGCGTGGATGAAGTGGTTACCACCGATAGCAAGACAGTCGCCGTCGCCGGTGATTTGCCATACAGACAAGTCTGGATTAGCCACTTTTACGCCGGTAGCGATAGCCGAACCACGTCCGTGGATGGTGTGGAAACCGTAGGTCGCCATGAAGTAAGGCAGACGTGAAGAACATCCGATACCTGAAATAACAGCCGTGTTCTCAGGCGTAAGTTTCAACTCCGCCATTGCTTTTTGCAGTGAACTAA
The DNA here is from genome assembly GCF_022808675.1 of Parabacteroides sp. FAFU027. NCBI lineage: Bacteria > Pseudomonadati > Bacteroidota > Bacteroidia > Bacteroidales > Tannerellaceae > Parabacteroides > Parabacteroides sp. FAFU027. The sequence goes on along the minus strand of NZ_JAKZKV010000002.1, from coordinate 330,675 downwards.
GGATTGCAAAGTCACCGCAACCCGGACACCAGGTTACTTTTGCGGCGCTCTTAAAATCGCCGGCAGTATATTGTTTATTTTCCATCGTTTATTATTCCTCAATCAGTTTAGTGAAACAATCTACCAATTCGCTTACCATGAACGGTTGGCCTTGTACCTTGTTGAATTGCTCCAACTGGATTCCCGGCACTTTCATGCGCAGGTGACCAGCCAATTGACCCATGTTGATCTCGCATACCACGATCTTTTTGTATTTCTTCAATACTTCGGCGGTGTTTGCCGGTAGTGGATTGATGTATTGGAAGTGAGCCAATGCTACTTTCTTGCCGCTTTCGTTCATCTTCTCTACTGCAGTGTGGAGGTGACCGTAAGTACCGCCCCAACCCACAACAAGTACATCAGCTTCCGGATTTCCTTCTACTTCAAGAGCAGGGATGAAATTCGCGATGTTGTCGATTTTAGCCTGGCGGGCGTTGGTCATCTTCTGGTGGTTAGCCGGATCGGTAGAGATGACGCTCGTATCGTAATCTTTTTCAAGACCACCTACGCGGTGCTCGAATCCCGGAATGCCCGGTTTAGCCCAATAGCGTACCATTGTTTCTTCGTTACGTTTGTAAGGTTTCCAGCCTTCAGCCATATCGGCGGAAACGTATGGAGGATTGATGGCAGGATAATCATCAAGGTTAGGGATTTTCCATGCAGATGAACCGTTTGCGATGAAACCGTCGGTCAACAGGATTACCGGAGTCATGTGCTCCAATGCAATTTTTGAAGCGTAGAACGCCATATCGAAACAGTCGGTCGGAGTCTTAGCGGCAACTACTACTGCAGGGCTTTCACCGTTACGGCCATAAAGCGCCTGCATCAGGTCAGCTTGCTCGGTTTTGGTAGGAAGGCCGGTAGATGGACCACCACGCTGTACGTCAATAATCACCAACGGTAATTCAGCCATTACAGCCAGACCGATCGCTTCGCCTTTCAATGCCAGACCCGGTCCTGAAGTCGTGGTTACGGCCAGATCACCGGCAAAGCTTGCGCCAATAGCGGTACAGATAGCTGCAATCTCGTCTTCGCATTGAACGGTTTTTACTCCCAGTTCTTTGCGTTTTGACAATTCATGAAGAATATCAGTTGCCGGAGTAATAGGGTAGCTGCCAAGAAAAAGTTCCAGACCTGCTTTTTCAGCAGCTGCAACCAATCCGTAAGCGGTTGCATTGTTTCCGTTTACGTCGGTGAAGATACCTTTTTCCTGCTCTTCAGCCACTTCCACGTGGTATGTAGAGATTGATGCGTGAGTATTTGCACCATAGTTGAAACCGTCATTCAATACTTTCAGGTTAGCTTGAAGTACCGCCGGTTTTTTAGCGAATTTAGCTTCGAGGAAAGGAGTTACGCTTTCGATGGAGCGGTTAAATAACCAGCAAACCAGACCGAGTGCGAACATATTTTTAGAACGAAGAGCAGCTTTTCCTTCCACGCCGAGGCCTTCAAGGCTTAGCTTCACCAGATTGGTGATCGGAGTTGGGACAACCTGGATTTGGGTCAATCCCAGTTCTTCGAATGGATTTTCGGTTTTGAAGTCGGCCTTTTTCAGGTCTTTATCGGTAAATGAATCTTCATCAATGATAACTACAGAATGTGGCTTGAGAGATTTGGCATTAGCCTTAAGAGCAGCCGGGTTCATTGCGATCAACACATCGGCTTTGTCTCCGGGTGTATATACATTTTTAGCACCAATCTGAACCTGGAAGCCGGAAACTCCGCCCAGAGTTCCCTGTGGTGCGCGCATTTCCGCAGGATAATCGGGAAACGTCGAGATTTCGTTACCCAGTGTGGCCGACAGATTTGAGAAGATGTTACCCACCAACTGCATTCCATCGCCGGAGTCACCGGAGAATCGGATCACCACGCTATCCAACTCTTTTACTTTTTCGTGTACCGCCATAAGAATCTATATTTCGAATTTAAAATTTTCAAAAGGAAAAACAAAAAGCGTCTATCGTTATATTTTCGAACAAAACAGGTCGAAAAACTTACATTTTATCAGCGCACAAAGGTACGCAAAATAAGTGCGACTGACAATGAAACCGAAGGTCAAAACGAATAAAATTTACATCTAACACGCATTTATACAATGATTTGTGTATATTGCTTGTATAATTTGTTTCTTAATAACGGGTTTTGTCCTCGTATTCTTGCCAGATGCGAAAGGGTTTTACCATTTCGTCAACTTTCATTTGGATAAATGAAATAATCCGCTTGCCGGGTGGTTTGGTGATTTCGTCGTAAATGAGGGAATCGTCAAAGCCACTTTCCGCGGCATCCTCCCGGGTAGCTGCATAATATACCTCGCTTATCCGTGCCCAATAGATGGCTGAAAGGCACATGGGGCAGGGTTCGCAGCTGGAATAAATCACACACCCCTCAAGGTGAAATGTTTCCAACCGGCGGCAGGTTTCACGGATGGCGTTGACTTCGGCATGGGCTGTCGGGTCATTGGTCTGCGTAACGGTATTAGCGGAACGGGCGATGATCTCGCCATCTTTTACAATCACGGCGCCAAATGGGCCGCCACCGTTGCTTACATTATCGACCGCCAACCGGATGGCCTCGTTTATATAGATTAAATGCTTGTCCATGGGTTTGTTTCTTGGTGTTTTTAAGCTCCTGTTCGGGCAGAGCAAATAAAGTTACAATATTTCGAACCAGAATGTTCACTACACAAGTCGCCTATTTGTAATTTGAAGAAAAAATAACTCTATCCTTAATTTTCTCTGAGAACGGTCGAATGAGTATCTTTGTACTCATTAATTGCTCAGAAATCCACAGAATCATGAAAGTGTGCATCGCCGAAAAACCCAGTGTCGCCCGTGAAATCGCCCAGATATTAGGCGCCAAAACCAAGAAGGATGGCTACTTCGAAGGGAATGGTTACCAGGTCACCTGGACATTCGGTCACCTTTGTACGCTGAAGGAGCCCCACGAATATTTACCCGAATGGAAGCAGTGGTCATTGGCCTATTTGCCGATGATGCCTCCCCGTTTTGGTATCCGTGTCATTGCTAATGATGGTTACGAAAAACAATTCCGCATAATCGAAGGATTGGTGAAAAACGCCGAAATGGTGATAAACTGTGGTGATGCCGGCCAGGAGGGAGAGCTGATACAGCGCTGGGTATTGCAAAAGGCGCAATGTTCCTGTCCCATTTTCCGCCTCTGGATTTCTTCCCTGACGGAAGAGGCTATTCGCGAAGGTTTTGAAAAGCTGCACACGAATGCTGAATTTCAAAGCCTGTATGAAGCGGGGCTTTCGCGTGCTATCGGCGACTGGTTGCTGGGCATGAATGCGACGCGCCTATTTACCCTAAAATATGGTAAGAACAAAAGCGTACTTTCCATCGGTCGGGTACAGACGCCGACCTTAGCCCTGATTGTAAATCGCCAGCTCGAAATCCTGAACTTCAAGCCAGAGCCTTACTGGGAACTGAAAACCATCTACCGCAATACCACCTTCTCGGCGGCCAAAGGAAAATTTACTTCGCAGGAAGAGGGACAGGAGTTTCTGGAGACGGTGCGCAACTCGCCTTTTACCGTAACCAACGTTACGACCAAAAAAGGAAACGAAGCGCCGCTACGACTTTTTGACCTGACCTCGCTTCAGGTGGAGTGTAACAAGAAGTTTAGCTTCTCGGCTGATGAGACATTGAAGTTGATTCAGTCACTTTATGAGAAAAAGGTGACCACCTATCCGCGTGTGGATACCACTTTTCTGAGCGATGACATTTACCCCAAAGTGCCCGGCACATTGCGTGGTCTGAAGGATTATGAAGAGCTGACTGCTCCGGTTTTGGCTGCAAAGATTCCCAAGTCAAAGAAAGTATTTGACAACAGCAAGGTGACCGACCACCACGCTATTATACCTACGGGAGTGCATCCCAATAACCTGACCAACGACGAACGCAAGGTCTTTGACCTAGTGGCACGTCGCTTCATTGCTGCCTTTTACCCCGACTGTAAAATCTCGACCACGACCGTCAATGGTGAAGTGGATAAGGTGGAGTTTAAGGTAAATGGAAAGCAGATTCTCGATCCGGGATGGCGTGTGGTTTTTGCCAAAGACAAACCGGATGAAAAAGAGGAGAGCGAAAAGAAAGACGAAGACGATGACAATATCCTGCCGGCGTTTGAGATTGGCGAAAGCGGTCCGCACGAACCTACCTTAGGGGAGAAATGGACGCAGCCACCCAAGCCTTACACCGAAGCGACCCTGTTGCGTGCGATGGAGACGGCGGGTAAACAGGTGGATGATGATGAATTGCGCGATGCCCTGAAGGAAAACGGGATTGGCCGGCCTTCCACCCGTGCAGCCATTATCGAAACGCTCTTTAAACGCAACTATATCCGCAAGGAAAAGAAAAATCTGGTAGCCACACCGACTGGCATTGACCTGATTGGGGTCATTGACGTGGAGCTGCTTAAATCGGTGGAGTTGACCGGTCTTTGGGAGAAGAAGCTCCGTGAGATAGAAAAAGGCAGCTTTGAAGCCCGCCAGTTTATAGACGAGCTGAAAGCGATGGTGACGGATGTGGTGAATCAGGTAAAATACGATACCTCGCACCGTTCGGTGAGTGTGGAAGCTCCTGCGCTTGAAGAGCCAAAGGAAACGAAAGCCCCGAAAGAGAAGAAAGAGCGAGCGCCTCGCAAAAAGAAAGAACCAACCGAACCAAAACCAGAAGCCGCAAAACCTGCTGCTCCAACGGCTCCTGCCGTTACATCACAGCCGGAGATTTGTCCGTTGTGTGGCAAAGGAACGATTATCAAGGGGAAAACAGCCTATGGCTGCTCGGAATGGAAAAACGGGTGTACCTATCGGAGGCCGTTTGAGGAAGGGGAGAAGTAATTCTACCCATCAATTCTAATCGGGGATTACCTTTCGTTTCAAATTCATAGCCATTTACCCCTTGATGGGAATCAAGGGGTAGTGCTCGATATCTTAAAAACTAGCGACAAGTCCGGCTTTCAGACGCCATCCACTCCAATTGACATGTTGGGTCGTGCCATTAAAAGAAAGCGTGATAGAGGTGTCGTTTTTGTTTCCGATATCACCATTGGCGTTGAAGTTATATCCTCCTCTTACATCAATATTCAGCCAGTCATTACAAGGTATGCGAACAAACAGAGAAGGTTCGGCGAAGAACCCTCTACTGGCATACTTATCATTTGAAACTCCGCCGATAATGTCAAGTTGATTATTTATGTCAATATGAGTTCGCGTGAGTCCACAGTCTATCCGGTATCCGTATTCGACCATGCAGTCGTTGATGATCAGTGTATTTACCGTTTTTTGGTAATAAAATCCCAGATTGTATCCGTGTAGTTTGATTTCAGTAGGAGCACCGATGCTGTCGGTTGCGAGTTCAGTCTTGCTGCTGGTATTGATGAATTCCAGCGCAATCCCATAAGCACAGTTCTGGTCTTTTCTTCCGATTTGGATGGTATGTGTAATGCCAATTGGAAATAGCCTCGAGTTGCGGTATAATGGATAATGGTCGAAAACTTCACGCTCAAGCAAGCTTTTGAGACTATTCATCTTGAATGACGCAATCCCTGACTGATATGATATTTCAGTATAGAGGTGGCTTCGGTTTGAAAATCGGGATACAAATATTGGATTGGTTTTCCCGTTTAATAATTTCGCTAACCTGAGCTCGTGTTTCAGGAATGAGAAATGTTATGGAAAGAAAGCAAATCAGGATTCTTTGTTTCGGAGTAAAGTTCATAAATGGGATTGTATGGATATTCGTTTTTGATATTAATATAAGAGTTTGAGTCTCATTTATTTTCGATAGCTGGATGAAATAATGTATTTGTACTTCATCATCGTATTCGTGGATTTTGTGAATTTTGACTGATTATTTCACGGCAAAGATAGGACTCTACGTTGGTTGTCCTATTAAAAAGATGAAATATTTTAAACCGGAAAACTGAAGTTGTAGGGGTGAGTATGAAAAATAGGCTAAAATATCCCGGTTTTGACTCTTTAGGATTAGAGAAAGTATGTTTTTTGTGCAAGTTTTGCCGAAATGTTAAATAGAAATGGTGTGGATTCAAATATAAGTTGTATAATTGCAAACGATTCTGAACGAGTTGCTTTTTGTGTTTCGCATTTACTCATAATTAATACCGAAATCTATGTCAAGTACCTCCGAAACCGGCCATGCTAAGAACGTAGCAAACTTCGCTACCCTGCACACCTTCATCCTCGGATATGGTGAAGCCTACAATCCATCCAAAGAGTCCCTCAAAGCGGCCATGATTCAGGGTCTGGTGACCTCTTCGCAGAACTCACTCGAGCTGGTGAATACCGCTGAGGCTGCGAATAAGGTAGCATCCGATATTCGCCGCAATGCCTTTGATCCGCTAAGCGCCTTGTGCTCCCGTCTTTCCGGAGCCATCGAAGCCTCTGATGCTTTGCCACAGACGGTGGAGGGTGTGAAGGCGGTTATCCGTAAAATCAGGGGTGTGCGTACCTCTTCCAAACTGACCGATGAAGAAAAAGCGGCCCTGATTGCTGCCGGCAAAGAGGTGAATGAAATCTCGGCTGCCCAGACAAGTTTTGACAACCGGATTGACAACCTTGACAAACTGATAAAACTGCTTGTTGCAGCAGGATTTAACCCCAATGAAGCTGAACTGAAAACGGAGGCTTTGAATACTTTGCTCGCTAGGTTGAAAGCATTGAACTCAGATGTGGTCTCTTCCGAGGCGAATCTCAAGAATGCCCGCTTACAACGGAATCAACTCCTTTATACCGATGAAACCGGGCTGGTCGATGTGGCTGCCAAGGCAAAAAGTTACATCAAATCGCTCTTTGGCGCATCGAGCGTACAGTACAATCAGGTATCGGGATTGGAATTCCGCGCATATAACTAGAGGAAAGACCTATTTTCCCTATGCAATCACGCGATTGCCGTCGTAGCTGATTGTTTTCCGGGCCGCAGTTTTATAACCCTTCACTGCGGCCCTTTTTTTTGTCTTTTCAGGTTGGTAAATTCCATCGTTATCTATTTATTTTACTCCCGTGAAGCTTTTATTCGCATCGACGTTGCTTTATTATGCTTTGCGCTTTCTTTAATTGGGATCAGAGCTGCTATATTTTGTGTTGGGGCCGCCTTAATTCACTTCGGGGTTACTTTATTTTGTATCGGGTCTGCTATAATTTGCGTTGGGGGAGCCATATTTTGGACCGGGGTGAATTGAATAAACTCCGGGGTAAACAAAAACCTGATTCACTCTGCTATTTTCCTTTGCTCTACTTTCCCGTTTCTTAAAATCATTGTGTAGTTTTGCAATGCACGCATGCAGATAGCTTTCGAAGGTTCCCGAAAGTCTCGCTCCGGAAGTCTTTTTCGATATTGGAGAAAAAAATCCGTGCCAATCAGTCGCATCTGTGTCAACCGCGTGCCATTTTCTTAAATCATTAAAGTAAAATTCATGTCCATTCAACTCAATAATATATCCAAAAGCTACGACGAGCGTCAGGTCTTACATTCCGTCGGATTTGACATCCCGAAAGGGGAGGTGGTCGCTTTCCTGGGGCCTAACGGTGCCGGTAAATCTACTACGATGAAGATCATCACCGGACTGCTGGCTGCTGATGAAGGTACTGCTAAAGTGTGCGGGATAGATGTCTCAACCGACCCGATGGCCGTTAAGCGACTGATTGGGTATTTGCCCGAGAATAACCCGCTTTACCCCGATATGTACGTGCGTGAATATTTAGAGTTTGCGGCCGGATTTTATCCAATGAAGGGAGACGCAAAACAACGCATCGACCAATTGATCGAACAGACGGGCCTGACGAAAGAGCAAACCAAGAAAATCGGCCAGCTTTCCAAAGGTTACCGACAGCGTGTGGGACTTGCCCAGGCGTTGATGCACGACCCCGAAGTACTCATCCTGGATGAACCTACTACCGGTCTCGACCCGAACCAGTTGATTGAAATCCGCAACTTCATCCGCGAACTGGGCCGTGAGAAGACCGTTATCCTCTCCACGCACATCCTGCAAGAGGCTGCCGCTATGTGCGAGCGCACCATTATTATCAATGATGGAAAAATCGTGGCCGACGACCTGACCGAACGTCTGCTTCGTACCGGTGCCAATCGTCAGAGCATTGATGTGGAGTTTCTGAATGAAGTTTCGGTGGAAGAGCTGGAGTCTTTGGCTGATGTGATTAATGTGGAAAAGGTTTCCGGAAAATACTATCGCCTCACCGCGGAGAGTGATATCCGCGAATCATTGTTCCGTACCTCCGTCGAAAAAGGATGGGTAATCCTCACTCTGACAAGAAAGGAATTCACCCTTGAAGAACTCTTTGGTCGCCTGACGCAGAAGGGATAACAGGGAATATCTACATTTTTTCAAACTACTGAAAAAAGCGAAAAACATCTCCCCAGGGAGTTTGTTTAATCTATAGACAATGACATGACAGGTAAGAGAATGACGGGGAGACAGGCCGTTGTTTGAGGTCAATAAAAACCTAAAATAATGAAGAAACTCATCATCGCCGCGGATGACAAAATTCCGGCGCTCAAAGGACTCATCGAGAATTATGCGGAGGTGACCTACCTTCCCGCCAAAGGATTTAACCGCGATACGATAAAGGATGCCAACGTCTTGTTGGTTCGAACCCCCACCAAGTGTAACCGTGAACTGCTCGAAGGTAGTGCGGTGGAGTTTATCGGTACGGCCAATATCGGTTTCGACCACATCGACCGTGAATATTGTGCCGCTCATCACATCGAGTGGGAAAATGCTCCGGCATGTAATGCCGATTCTGTTACCCAGTACATTCTGGCTACTCTGATGCATCTTTCTAAGACCCGCATCAAACTCGAAGGAAAAACCATTGGTATCATCGGTGTCGGTAATATCGGGACCCGCGTAGCCCGTGTGTGCGAAGCGCTGGGCATGCGTGTCTTGCTCAACGACCCGCCCCGTGCCCGCAAAGAGGGCAAGGATGGTTTTGTCGATTTGGAAACAATCGCCAATGAAGCGGACATCATCACTTTTCACACCCCGATGGTGCGTGCGGGAGAGTTCCAGACCTTTCATTTGGCAAACGAATATTTCTTCCACCAGTTGAAAAAACACCCATACATCATCAATACGGCCCGGGGAGGGATTATTGATGAAACGGCGTTGCTGCATGCCCTGAAATGTAGCCTGGTGGAAGGTGTTATTATTGATTGTTGGGAAAATGAACCGGAGATTAACCGCGAATTGCTGAAGGAGGCCATTCTGGCAACGCCGCACATTGCAGGATTCTCAACTGACGGAAAGCTCAATGCGACCCGCATTACGTTGGAAAATGTATCGGAATTCTTCGATGTGCCGATTGATATCAGCAGCATCGTTCCTCCAGCTGCGCCTCATCCGCTTATTGACCTGCGTGAAAATGTCAATTACCGCATAGAGGAAGCCATCCTGAAAACGTATGATATCGAACTCGATTCCCGCCGTCTCAAGGAAGACCCGGGCATGTTCGTTTCATTCCGCGATAATTACTACCTCCGTCGCGAACCTAAAGCTTATCAGGTAATAGGGGCTGTAGGAAAAGAGAAGGAGCTGCTCGGGAAACTGGGATTTCAGATTATTGAAGAATAGTTGCTGTTTTACACCTGACAGGTTTTTTAAAACCTGTCAGGTGTTTGATTCAACAAAAAAACGGAAGTAAATCACATTTACTTCCGTTTTTTCTTCTTATAGTGTTTCGAGTCCCCCCATTCGGCAAATCCCACTTCGTTATCCGCCAGTTTTACCCGCACTTCGATGCACCGGGTGCAATCGTCGGCATTTTCATCGGTGCAGGGCTTATTTTCATAGAGCTTGTAATCATTTCGGTAAATGCCGGGAGTGATATTGGGCATGATGATGTTGGCTCCGGTGCGGATCACTTTTTCCCTTCCCAGCTTATCAATCGCCTGCAATGCGGTGGTCGCTGCGATGTTGATATCCTTCATCATGATGCGGAGGATGGCCACCATATTTTGCGTCATGTCAAAACGCTTTTGTAACGGCCAAAGAGTCTCTTTGTAGGCATATAGCGGAGTCTCCTGATGTTCGATGTATGGCCCCATACCGCACATGTCGATGTCCAGATCCCGCATAAAGAGCAAATCATTGGCCAGATGTTCGACCGTTTGGAATGGCAGCCCCACCATTACTCCGGTTCCCACTTGGTAGCCGATTTTATTGAGCAACATCAGACAATCCACACGGTGTTGATAACTGTGATTTTCATCATTCGGGTGAATTTTTGCGTATAACTCCGGCGTCGAACTTTCGATGCGCAACAGGTAACGGTGCGCTCCGGCCTTAAACCACCGGCGATAAGTCTCTTCACTCTGTTCGCCGCAGGAAAGTGTAATGCCCAGTTCCCCGTCGGATAACTTTTTAATCTCCTGTAGAAGTCGTTCCACATGTTCTGTAAATACAGGGCTGACGATTTCACCGGATTGCAACACGATGGAGCCGAACCGCTGCCCGTAAGCGTATTTCGCCGCTTCCAGAATCTCCTCATCCGAAACCGAATAGCGATGCACCGATTTGTTGTCGTACCGGATGCCGCAGTAGAGGCAATTTTTTGCGCATCGGTTGGAGAACTCAATCAGCCCCCGCAGATAGACCACGTTGCCCACTTCCGCCTCTTTGACTTCGGCGGCACGTCGGAGCAGCAGCTGGCGCTCTTCGCCCTCCGCGTTGAGGAGTTCAATTAGGTCCTCGCGGGTGAAGGTCCCTTTTTGGAGAATTGTTTCAATCATTTTATAGGGTAGAATCCTTATCACAGAGTGACACGGAGGTTTTTTACAGAGAACCACAGAGTTGATTTTAATTTCTCTGTGGTTCTCCGTGTCTTGCTCTGTGGAGCTCTGTGGTGAAAATAGGCTATTTGTTTATTCGTTGATATGGGCAAATGGAGCCGTCACCCGGTCGAAAATACCGTGCAGATAAGCAATGGCCATGCCGTAGTTGGTCACGGCAACGCCCTTGTCGGTAGCCATCTTCAGTCGGTTGATAATTTGTTTACGGGTGACCATGCAACCGCCGCATTGCAGTACCAGCGCGTATTGGCTCAGGTCTTGCGGAAGCGGTGCATTTCCGGAAACAACATCAAACTCCACGTTTTTCTTCGAAAACTCACGAATCCAGCGCGGAAGTTTCACCCGGCCAATATCATCGCAGGTGACCTGATGGGTACAGGATTCGAGGATGAGGATCTTATCTCCGTCGTTGAGGTGCGACAGCTTGACAGTTCCTTTCATGAAGTTGGCGAAATCACCTTTAAACCGGGCAAAGACAATGCTGAATCCGGTTAGCGGAATATCTTTCGGGACTATCCTGGATACCAGTCCAAAGGCCTGGCTGTCTGTGATGACCAATGCCGGACGGATACCTGTTTTCAGAAAATCCTCCAGTTCAGTTTCTTTCACCGTCACGCAAATCGCATCATGGTCAAGCACATCGCGCAGGGCCATCACCTGAGGCAGAATCATGCGACCTTCCGGTGCCGCGAGGTCAATCGGGGTCACCAGCAGCACCACATCTTTCGGTTTAATCAAACCTTCGAGCAGTTGTGGCTTTACAAATGCAGTGGTCGGAATGACCGGTTTGAGCGCTTCGATGATTTTGTCCCGCATGGTGAGGTCGATGGTGTTAGTCTCGATGACCGGAGCTTCAGTCACTGCGCGGATTTTCTTCAGAGTCTCGGTTTGGAGCTCTTCCAGGTCGCTTTTCTGGTGCAGAATCACGTAAGGGACACTGAAGTTGTTGAGTTGTTCAATGAGCTCAATCTCTTCTGTGTTAAATGAGTTATGCGCCATTACCACCAAGGCAGCATCAAGTGTTGGCAGTACTTGTTTGGTGCGCTCTACCCGTTTTGCTCCCAATGTTCCTTCGTCGTCGATCCCGGCGGTGTCCACGAGGATAGCCGGACCGATTCCGAAAATCTCTACCGATTTCTTCACAGGGTCGGTTGTCGTACCTGCCTGTTCCGACACGATAGCTACATCCTGGCCCGAGAGCAGGTTGATCAATGAGCTTTTGCCCAGATTCCGTCGGCCAAAAATGCCGATATGCGGTTTTAAGTCTTTTCCTTTCATAACAATAAGGACCCCACCCCTCCCGATAGTTATTCGGGACCTCCCCAAAGGGGAGGGGGAAGAGATGCGGGTGTATTTATAAGGTTCAATAATTGAGCTTTTTTCATCGCTTGCGTCTTGCTCCCCCTCCTTCGGAGGGGGCAGGGGTGAGGTTCTAGAAGTATAAATCCCGTTCTCCCGATTTTATCCGCTCCAGTCTTTCTTTCAACTCCTCCTCCATCTTTGGTTCCAGCGATTCCATATTTTTCCGAATCACCGCCCATCCCTTTTCGGCAATTTCCGGTTTGGCATAATCGGTGAGGTATTCCGCCAGAGTCAGGATAGCATTGGGCGTACAGAAGCGTTTGATAAATCCCGGAACGGAGAATTCCATAAAATGCTCTCCCGTGCGTCCCATACGATAACACGAGGTGCAGAAGGAGGGCAGCATATCCTGTTCGAGTAATTCCTCCACAATCTCACCCAGGGAGCGGCTGTCGTTGATGCGGAACTGCTCGCGGCGCAGGTCTTGAGGTATCTCTTCCACAGAGGCATAGCTGCCCAGTTCGAGTTTGGTGCCGCCATCGATTTGCGAGACGCCGAATTGCAGGAGCTCATTGCGCAATGCCACCGGTTCGCGGGCCGTGAGTATCATGCCGGTATAGGGTACGGCCAGTCGCAAGATAGCAATTAACCGGGCAAAATCTTCATCGCTAACGAAATATTTATCACCCAGCTTCAGGTTGTTGGCATCTTTGATACGGGGAAAAGAGATGGTGTGTGGGCCGACGTTATAGCACGCTTCGAGGTGGTTGGTGTGGCGCACCAGCGCCATAATTTCGTATTTCCAGTCGTACAGACCAAACAGCGCGCCGATTCCCACATCGTCAATCCCGGCTTCCATCGCCCGGTCAAGCGAAGTCAGGCGGTAGTTGTAGTCCGACTTCTTGCCACCGATATGGTACATTTTGTAAGCTTCGGGATGATAGGTTTCCTGGAAAATCTGGTACGTACCAATGCCCGCCTCTTTGACCACCATAAAGCCTTCAATCTCCATCGGGGCAGCATTGATATTGACCCGGCGAATTTCACCGTTGCCTTTTTTGACACTGTAGGCCACCTTTACGGTGTGGGCGATGTATTCAGGACTGTAGTCTTTGTGTTCACCGTAAACCAGGATTAGTCGTTTCTGGCCGTTATCCTCCAACGCTTCAATTTCGTTGATAATCTCCTGGTCGCCCAGCGTTACGCGGACAGTCTCTTTGTTTGAAACGCGGAATCCGCAGTAGGAGCAGTTATTCGAGCATTTACTTCCAATATACAAAGGGGCAAAAAGAACAATACGATTTCCGTAGATCTGCTGCTTGAGTTCGCGGGCGCCTTGCTTGATTTCCTCAATCATATCCGGTTCGTCGGCATTTAGCAGTGCGGCAGTTTCTGCCAGTGTCAGTCTGTTTTTGGCTAATGATTTGGCGATGATTTCCCTGACGCGGCTTTTGTCCGGCTTTTCGTTTTGAAGATATGTTTCTATTTCAGCCGGGTCGATGAACGGTTTCATCGGCTCGTCGGAAATGTTGTATTTTTCGGGGGTAAATTTCATGCTGTGAAAGTGTGTATTTTCGATAGGGTATAAACACCAAGTCGAATGATATGTTTATAACAACATTCTATTTCAATCAGAGGTGTCTTTCATTTAATGCTCATTACAAATATAGATCAAATCATTTTTCCTTAATCGGATACTCTGTTAATCTATGGTAAGACTCCATCGGCGGTCCGTAAAAAGCGAATGTCGAAAGCCGGGAGTATATTCATGATGCGTTTGCATTGATTTGAAATTAGCTGACAATGAACAAACAAACTCTCATTTCTATTCTATTTATACAGAATTTACCATGAATCCATTTACAGATGAAGTTTGCTGTGATTCTTCTGTCATTCTGGATGTTAATTCCGCAAATAGAAATTTCGGGGAAATCCAAAAAAATCGCTTCAATACCATTCGAAGTGGTGGGCTCGTATATTGTAATAAAAGCCAGAATCAATAAATCATCTCCTCTTAACCTGATTCTGGATTCCGGAATTCGCTCCACATTGATTACAGAACTGACTGCTAAGGATAGTGTGTCGCTCAATTATTCGCAAAATGTGTTCCTGAAAGGATTGGGTGTTGGTAATCAGTTACAGGCTTTTACCAGTACGGGAAATGATATTGATATCGGAAAAATCAGGTTGCAAAATCAGTCTTTATATGTGCTGGCTGAAGATGTGTTCAATCTTTCCAGGCATACCGGTACTAAAATAAACGGATTGATTGGCTCTGATTTTTTTCAGGGGCATGTCGTGGAGATTAATTATGACCGTCGCCGCATTGTGTTTTATGAAGATGAAGGCTTCATAGCACCCAAAAAATATTCACCGCTGGAATTGGACGTTGAGGGGTTGAAAATGTTTGTGCATATACAGGTGGTTGATCCCTCGGGGCACACCAAAACAGTAAAGATGCTCGTCGATACCGGGGCTGAACTGGCGGCCTGGTTTCGGGCTTATGGTGTATCGCCTGTTGCCCTGCCGAAGAGCTCGATCCATGGCTTTATCGGTCAGGGATTGAATGGTGAGATTACCGGATTTATAGGTCGTATTCCGCGGATTAAAATTGGCAGTGCGGTCATCTTTAATCCGGTCGTCTCTTTCCCGGATTCCACTTCAATTGCAGATGTTTTTACCGAGTCGCAACGGGACGGGACAATTGGGAGTCAGATATTGAGCCGGTTTAATCTTATTTTCAATGAGCCGGACAATACGTTGTATGTCAGACCGAATGCGAGGTTTAGTGATGGATGGTCCTATAATATTGCCGGCATTGAGTTAGTGCAGATGGATCCTTTGTTGCGATTGTCTGAAGTATTGTACGTGTGGGCAAACTCTCCGGCGGAGAAGGCGGGTGTGCAAAAAGGAGACCGCATACTGGAGGTAAATGGAAAGAGAGGTTTTGATACGGATATCAATGAGATAAAAGGAATGTTTGAAGTGAGCTCGAAAAGGCCGATGCGTATGATTTTATTGCGTGGCGATAAAACTGTGTCTGTCGAGATTGATATGAAAAGTAAGCTTTAAACATATTCAAAAAACAACATTGGCCAGAGGATTCCGCTGGCCAATGTTGTTTTAAGGGCTATTGAAACACAGGATGATGTACTTTTCCAATGAATAATATTGTGTTGCTGTTCTTTTCCCGGATCAGGAATAAAAACGGTCGGTCAACGGTGATAAATCCCGGGCCTACA
The DNA here is from genome assembly GCF_022808675.1 of Parabacteroides sp. FAFU027. Taxonomy (NCBI): domain Bacteria; kingdom Pseudomonadati; phylum Bacteroidota; class Bacteroidia; order Bacteroidales; family Tannerellaceae; genus Parabacteroides; species Parabacteroides sp. FAFU027. The sequence continues at coordinate 315,245 of NZ_JAKZKV010000002.1, read as the reverse complement.
GAAGTGACTGTGATTTCCACAGAGGTAACAGCCGCGGCTTCTCCTCCGTTTTCATCAATCTGCACGAATGTTTTTTGTTTCACTTTGGAGACGGACAAAGGGAGTTGTTCCTCAAAAAGGCTCGGGAGTTCGGCTGTGTCCGTGAAAGCTCTTTTCATGCCCATTGTCTTGAGCAGATCATTCATGTCACGGTTGAATGAAAAATTAAACTTCGGCATTTTCAGGGAAACATAGCGCGGCTCGCTGCTTGCAGCAGGTTCTTTCGCTAAGATAGTCTGAAGTTTATCATTGTCGAATTCGCCGATAAATTCATCCAGCGTTTTTGCCCCGTTTGGCATGATTACTGTGAATGAATATCCTCCATTGCCAAACGGAATATCGATGAATTGTACCGAGTTGTCATAATACATCCAGGCCTCCATCTTTTCGCTCTGCATCATATCCACCTGAATGACGCTTCCGTCATCTTTAGTGAAACCTGCCTTTTGTGTTTTTGCTTTATCAAACTTTGTCTTCCAGTCTGATTTAAAATAGACGGCATTCAACAAATACATAACTACATCCGATGCAATTTTCTGGTCGTCAATGATGGTGGGAATTTTGCCTTTTGTCTGGTTGCTTACCCAATTGTTGATTGTTTTTACCGCTCCGGTACCTGAAAAATCGAGGGACTGCACTTCAGCGCTGTAGAAGTTTCGGAGTGTATTGGCAAAAGAGCTTTTGATATGGAGCTCCAGTCTGGCCCAGACGGAATTGGCTATATTCAGTGTAACGCTGTTATCTACCTGAAGAAGGTACTCTTTCAGGCTTTTGAAAGATTCATTGATTTCCGGGTCGCTCATGGTTGATATACGCAGGGCGTCCTTGATTTCCTGTTTGGTGGTTCCGTCGGCTCCGTTGATCAGCATGCTCAGCGCGGCATGTGCGCTAATCGGGGAAAACGTCACGTTGGTATCTTTTTTAGCTGCTGATAGCAGTTTGAAGTAATCGAAGCAAAACCGGTTAGAAGATGAAATAACCGCTTTCTCACCGGCACGCATTTCCCGGATATTCGGTGTCGGGTTTGACTTGTTGCTGTTTTTGTCGCAGGATTGGAGGTGTAATCCTGTAATGAGTAGAATTGTGAGAAATAGAATTTTTTTCATGGTCTTCATTTTTATGGTAAAGTGATATAAATGAAGACGCAGTTTGGAGGGGAAATGTTGCAGGAAAGTTTGAATTCGTTGACTTTAGGGCAAAAAAAAGAGCTGTTCATCTATTTTCTTGAGAACAGCTCCTTTAATTTTGTGTTTGTTTGATTATAAGGTTCCATACATGTGGATTTAAAGGTTACTTTACTTCATTGATATAGAAAGCTAAACTTTCCGGTGTAAGGTCTCTTGCTACTACTTTACCGCTTGCGTCAACCAGGTAGTTGCTCAGGCTTTTGCGGACTTTGTAAGTTTTGTAAGCATCTCCGTACACATCGTCTTTAGCGATATCGCTGGTTTCGTAAGCCAGTTTCAATGGTTCAAATGCAACGGCTACCATCTCGATTTTAGCGGTTTTAGCGTTTTTCAGCTCTTTTGCCAGGCTTGCCACGCTTGCTTTTGAGGCAGCATCACTGTTTGACCAGAAGTTAATCAGCGTGTATTTAGCTTTTGCTACTGACACTCCCCGAAGAGAAGTTTTTACATCTAAAGCTTTTTCAGCTCTTTCTTCACTTTTAGCTGCTACTGTTACACTGAGAGCGGCTAACACTACGAACAATTTTGTAAGTTTCATAATCATAAATTTTAGTTTGACATTTTATCAGTGCTTTCCATTACTTAAAAGTACTGATTGCAGATTATCTGCCTTCGTTTGTAATTGACTTTGCTTTCTAATTACACTGCAAAGATAAAGTGTGTTTGTTACATTTATACTACATGGTGGGTTAAAAAATAAAAAACACAAACAGACAAATATGTTTTACGGCATATTTGGCGCTTTATGTAGTTGATATTGGTGTGTTGTGCAACATGTTAATACAACATGTTTGGTTCCTGTTTTGTTCAGCGTTACTGTGTGGATAAAAGTGATGCGTTGAATGTGTGTGAGATTTATGTTGCTGTGGGTTTTCAAAATGTAATTGAAATGTTTTGTTTCATGACAAAATGATTTGATAGATGGGTGGGTACAGATAAGTGTGATTGTTGTAAATCACTAAGCCATCTGTATAGAGGTGTTTCCCTGCTATATTTATACTTTCGTCAGTCCGGTAGTTGCTGAGTGTATTACGGGATGCGTGTGTTGGCTTATTGTTGTTGTATATATCATTGCAGGTATTTAGCCAATTAAAGTGTACCGCTTTAGTGAACCCGGAATTGACAAAGATATTTCCCTTCATAGAGACAGTGTTTCGGACTGTTTGTTATAATAGTGTACGCAAGAGGTGATTTTCACGAAAAAATATGCTATGTTTGTGAGTAAATAGTTTTCTTTCAATTGATTTTTATACCTGATAATGAAAAAAGGAGTTTGTCTACTCTTCATTTTTTTCTCGCTGATTGCATTTTCACAGACAGAATATAAGTTCAGAGTTTGGCTTAAAGACAAAAACGGCTCTCTCTTCAGCATTGTAAATCCTGAAAGTTTTCTTTCCCGAAAGTCCATAGAACGAAGAGTCAAGCAGAATATAGCGATTGACTCAACCGATTTGCCTGTTTCTGAACTGTATCTTAGTCAAATCAGGGGAACGGGAGCAAAAGTTGTGTCCAAAAGTAAATGGATGAACAGTGTTGTTGTGTCCTCAAATGACAGTAGCCTGATACAACTAGTCCGCAATCTTCCCTGTGTGACTGCGACAGAGTGGGTATGGGTAGGACAGACCGGTTCGCAGAAACTGTCACTCCGAAACGAGAGCTTTGAAGACCAGCAAAAGGCTACTTCCACCATGGATGAGTATGGCTATGGTTTTGAACAGATAAAAATCAGCAACGGCAATCTTCTGCACAATGCCAATTACCGGGGCGAGGGTATGACCATCGCTGTGATTGATGCCGGATTTTTGAATGCAAATGCTGTTACTTCCCTCAGTAAGACTCAAATATTAGGCACAAAAGACTTTGTGCAGCCTGAAGGGAATCTATTCACCGGTGACCGTCATGGCGAAATGGTGCTTTCGGTCATGGCTGCAGTGGATTCATTTCGTTTTATAGGCTCGGCTCCCAAAGCCTCCTTCTGGTTGCTGCGTTCAGAAGATTCAAGTTCGGAGTTTCCTGTGGAGGAGGATTACTGGGCGGCTGCTGCAGAATTTGCCGATAGTGTGGGTGTGGATTTGATTAATACCTCGCTGGGATATTCCACGTTCGATGTGGCTTCGATGAATCATACCCATGAGCAGCTCGATGGAAAGACCATCTTTATTTCACGGGAAGCGCAGAAAGCAGCTGATAAAGGGATACTGGTCGTAATCAGTGCCGGGAATGAAGGGAATAAGCCCTGGGAAAAAATCAATGCACCGGCAGATGCACGCGATGTGCTGACCGTTGGAGCTATCAATAGTTCGTCACAAATTGCAGCCTTCAGTTCGCTGGGCTATACCGCCGATAACCGTGTCAAACCGGATGTGGTGGCAGTAGGAGAGGGCACATACCTGATTGACCAGAATGGTGCGCTGACCACTTCTAACGGAACCTCTTTCTCGGCTCCGCTGACTACGGGACTGACTGCTTGCCTGTGGCAGGCGTTACCGAAACTGACCAATAAAGAACTTATAGACCTGATTCGTAGAAACTCTTCTTTCTTTAAACAGCCCGATAACCGTTACGGTTATGGCGTTCCCGATTACATGGGGGCGTACCTGAGTACCATTCAGGGACTTCCTCCGGTATTGTCCGAAAACATAGAGGTCTTTTTTAAACCCTCTAAAAGTCTTTGTATTAAGAATCTGCCATTGAGTGATAGCCTCTATACTACCCACCTTTATACTGCCTGGGGGCAAATGGCATTGTGTGATAAATTTAACGGAACGGAAAAATTGTTGAATACCAATCGCCTGCCTAAAGGAATGTATATTGTCTGCATCGAAAACAAGAACTTCCGTTTCATGACTAAAGTGCTCAAATGAACGATATCCTCTCCCTTGTCGAACTAAATAACCTGATCAAGCTAGCGCTGCGGGAATGTTTTCCCGATAGTTACTGGGTGCGTGCCGAACTGAGTGAGGTGCGGACTTCCGGGCCGGGACATTGCTATGTAGAGTTTGTAGAGAAGGATAGCCGCAGTGGTAATATTATTGCTAAAATGCGCGGCAACATTTGGGCAAATACCTTCCGGGTAATAAAACCGTATTTTGAGGAGGAGACGGGACAACCTTTTACCAGTGGCATTAAGGTGATGGTAAAAGTTAATGTCGATTTCCATGAAGTCTATGGTCCCAGTCTGACGGTGCTTGACATTGATCCCTCCTATACGGTGGGTGACATGATGCGCCAGCGGTTGGAGATCATCAAACGGCTGAAAGAAGAGGGCATTTTTGAAAATAATAAAGCCCTGGAACTTCCTGATGTGACGCAACGCATTGCCGTGATCTCTTCGGCTACGGCGGCCGGGTTTGGTGACTTTACCGACCAGCTTCTGAAAAACAGTCACGGGTTCGTTTTTTATCCAAAACTTTTTCCTGCCCTGATGCAGGGAGCCCAATCCGAGGCATCCATCTTATCTGCATTTTCCAAAATTGAAAAATATCGGGAGCACTTCGATGCCGTGGTGATTATCCGCGGTGGAGGAGCGGTCTCTGAATTGGGTTGCTTTGATAGCTATGCCATAGCTAAGCGGGCGGCTGAATTTTCCTTACCCGTGATTACCGGCATTGGACACGATCGTGATGAATCGGTGCTTGACATGGTGGCGCATACCCGTATGAAGACGCCTACCGCGGTGGCTGAATTTCTGCTTTCACGCATGGAGGAGCAGGAGGATGACTTGCTTTCGGCACAGGATTTTATCCTGAATAAGGCGAGCCAGCGTATCCTGAACGAAACCTATCGTCTGCAAAACCTTTCGCATTACCTCTCGTTATCGACCAGCAGGCATTTGCAAAATGAACACCTCAAGCTTAACCGCTTCGAAAGCCAGTTGCCGCTCTTTACCCAGAATGTACTGACCCTTCAGCAGAAGCATTTACCCGAACTGGAGCAACAGATTGCATTGGCTATTAATCGCCGTATCGAGAAAGAGCAGCAAAAGCTCCATCTGGCTGAGCAGATTATCCGACTTTCGTCCCCTGAAACCATTTTGAAGAAAGGCTATTCCATTACCCTGAAAGAGGGTAAAGCGGTTCGTTCTTCTGGCGAACTGACCGTTGGAGATGCGCTGACCACCTTGCTGGCAGACGGAGAGATTACCAGTATTGTTTCTGAAAAATCCTGACACATGGAAAAATTTGACCTCAATATATTGGGTACCGGCTCGGCTTTGCCCACCACCCGCTTCAATCCCACCTCGCAGGTGGTGAATTTCCGCGATAATCTCTTTATGATAGATTGTGGCGAAGGGGCGCAGACGCAATTGCGCAAGATGCAACTGAAGTTCAGCCGGCTCAGCCACATTTTTCTCTCACATTTGCACGGTGATCATTGTTTCGGATTGATGGGTTTAATCTCTACGCTCGGCTTGCTGGACCGTACCGGTGAACTGGTGGTGCATGCCCATCCCGATGCTGAAAAAGTCTTTCGTCCGCTGCTCGATTATTTTTGTGCCGAGCTTCCCTATAAAGTCATCTTCAATCCCATTGCCCCGCAGAAACACGAGCTGATTCTGGAAGAACGTTCGCTGCGGGTCTATTCCATTCCCCTGAAGCACCGTGTGCCTACTTGTGGATTCCTATTCGAAGAGAAACCCCGTCCACGCCATATTATCCGTGAGATGACCGACTTTTATCAGGTTCCTGTAAGAGATATGAACCGCCTGAAGGATGGCGCTGACTTCGTGCGTGAGGATGGAACGGTTATCCCCAACGATAATCTGACCCGACCGGCTGAGCCTACGCGCAAATATGCTTATTGCTCAGATACTACTTACCACAAGTCCATTGTTCCGATTATCGAGGGTGTCGATTTGCTTTTCCACGAAGCCACTTTTCTGGAAAAGGAGAAAGCCCGTGCAAAACAGACCATGCACTCCACCGCTTTACAGGCTGCAAAAATAGCCCAGGCTGCCCAGGTGAAAAAACTCGTCATCGGCCACTTTTCTGCTCGGTACAATGACTTGAATGTCTTGCTCGAAGAGGCTAAAACGATTTTCCCCGAAACGGTGCTGGCAGAGGAAGCTAAATGCTATCCCATATAGAAAATATTGCAGACGTAAGTGACTGGATGGCTTCAAGTCATCCAATCACTATTTCGCAAAAGCAACATAACCGTTTTACCCTCTGAGAGCATCTTCTGTATTCTTCTCGTTTCGGTCTGTTTCGCCGTCCCCATTTCCCCTGTTGTATTTACCTTTCCCAATTCTATTCCAATATTTGGCACCAGTGAATAACCGGAGGCATATCTTCCTTTTCAGTCTTATCGGCATTCATCCTCCATTCGAATCGTTTACAGTTGGCAAATGCGGAGCGCATTCATTCTAAAAAAGGAATGCTTTCTTTTTTACTCTTCAAATGTGGCATTAATTCAACGGTTTCTTCAAGGATTGCTTATAGGTTGGTTATAACTTGCAATAAGGTTTAATATAGCTAGTCCTTTCTTTTACTCATACATTCACCATAGATATCCATAGATATCCATGGGATAACCTATAATCAACCTATATTCAAGTATAGGGAAAGGTATAGGAAAGGGTGGGCAAAATGTCTTCAGACTGCCGTGTTATGTTCGATTTTTATAGTGGAACTGCGAATTATAAACAGAGGTCCGGTTCGCAGTAAGTAAGCGACAATAAAAACAGGAATGTGGTTTCAGTAATAAGTCAGCGATTGCACAAGTATAATGTGGGTGGTGAGGCAGGATAATCGGAAAGGAATGGTTATTTTTGAAGGTCGTTCGGGAATTCAAATATTTTGGTGTCGATATTTAACGTTAAGGTAGAGCCGGAGGCCTTGGTTTTATGACGACGAAGGCATAGCCATTCGCCGAACGGCAGACTGCAGTTTCTTGATGTTGGTGTGAATTTTGATGCAGGCTACGGCGAACCAGGGTTTAATTACCGGAAAGCCACATAGAGAGGATATCCTCTTCAAGGGCTGTCGCTATTTTGCGACAAGAGTAAGAGTTGTTCAGGTATGCAAAAAGAGCACTTTAAGCAACATACGGAGATGATAACTGCTTGTTCCGCTTCCTTTATCAGTTTTTAAACCTAAGGATATAATAATTGATCAACTATTGTATTGATCAGACAAACAGGGTCCCTTCTTTTATTTTATCAGTGATTTCGGGAACAGCGTGCTTTGACCCTGTGGATAATCTTTAAAGACTTGTTTATTCTTTGTTGTCCTCATGCTCTAAGTTGCTAATTTCCGAGCTGATTACAATGACTTCGATTGGGATAATAATAAGAGAGGGCATCCTTATGGGACACCCTCTTCTTGGCATTTATATGAATTATTTTACACAAACCTTCACTGCGGGTTGACCCTGTTCTTTTACAAGATAAACACCTGCAGGGACAGAAATAACTTGGTTGTCACGACCGAAAGATGCGACTTTTTGTCCTGTAATATTATAAACATCACCAGCTTCAAGTGCGCCGGAAATTTTTATTTGACCGGTTAAACCGATAATGTCAGTTGAAGAAATAACGTTTTCAGCGATACCGGTATAGAGACCTTTGTTTTTGTATTTATACCAATCAATCCAATAACTAACATGTATATCGTCCAAGGCAATGATCGGATGGTGAGTGCCTTGTGCTGCTGGTTCGCTTGCAACACCAATGATTGAAACAATAATACGTTTCTTTGAGAAATCGTCAATCGTAAACGCAGGATTTTTTGTTTTAATTTTATCAAGCACGCTAATGGTGGTTGCAGCAGTCATATCACTGGCACCGCCCTGCGCTTCAAAAATATTATCAATAACATAGCGTTTAGGTCCTAATTCGCCTAACAATGTACTATCTGTCTTGTCGCATCCGGTGGGAGTAACAAATAATTTTGCACCTATATTTATAAATCCATAAGTACTTGTCCGCGGCTCAATAGATACCACCATTTTATAGGTCATGTTCTTACCTGACGTTCCCTTATCTACTTGCAATAGTTTGAATGTAATATCGGAACTTACACGTGAAGAATCAAATTGAAAAGCCATACGCAGGTCAGTTTTGTCAAACTTACCAGGGTAAAACGCGAGTGCGTTATTATTTTCACCTATCTTCAGCCCAAATGCCGATGCAGAATCAGCTACAAGGAAATTAGTTGAATATGTAGTTGTTCCATATACGTATGGGGAAGCAGTTGTGCCAGATCCGGAACGAGTACGTTCTTTAATCACTTTACCCCAATTCAGCAAACTTATAAAGTCGCTCACAGATTCCACAAGTACGGCGTTTCCTCCTCCTTGGTAACTCTGAAGACGGCCCCAGTCTTTACCATTTATTAAACCAAAAGCATGTTTTCCTCCTGTCGCATCGACGCCGCCAAAGAAAATTCCATTTCTGGTAGGCAAATGTGATGAAGCAATTGTTTTATTATAAGGCACCAACGGGTCAGTTGCACTAGCTACCCAAAATAAGGTATCAGTAAAAGCAGAATTTGAGATTTTAAAATAAGAAGTAAGTACATCGTCTGAGGGATCAGTGTTATTTATATTATCCTTCAGGTTGTTAAAATGCCACAGAAGGTCCCACTGCGGAAACTTGTAGTCGGTAGGGAACACGGGAGATGTCTTACTATAGTCTGGAAAACCATTGTCCAAAACCGTAATGGTAACCCCTGCCTGAACGGTATTCTTATAATTACCTCCATTTAGATAGGCGGCGGTAGCGTCCGACGTCGGAGCCCAAAGGCTGCTTTTTGTTATTTGCGCATTCATTGACATAGCCCCCCATGCCAACATTCCAAAAAAGAGTAAAGTTTTTTTCATAATCTAATGATTTAAAAAGGTTGATATTAATGTACTGAATTGAATGTATAACCAATACTTCGTTAAGCTTTTTGTTGTCTATTTGATATACAGTGAAATAAGTTGTTTAAAAAAGATGCTTATCCCCTTGAAATCAGCATCTTTAAGGATTGCACCACCAATACTTAAAGTCGTGATCTTTCAGATTCATAAGTAATATCCTTCTGTTATATCAAGCACATTAAATAAATCTCTTAAGCTCAATAAATGGAGAAGTGATTTTATGATAAAGGTTCTTATGCTTTATTTAGTGATACCGCAACGCGTGAATTTCCTTCAGATGGAACGATATAGTAAATACGGAGAACAACGATTTCGTCAGCAATTTGAACTGAAGTTTGATTTTATGAACTTCCACAAAGAACTGGATTTATCCCGCTTTACCCGATACGTTTACAAAAACGATATTGAAGCATTGTTTTTTCGATTTGTCTATTCTGGTTGCGAATATATACATCACAAAAATAGGTATCAAATGTGGTTCTAGACGGTCAAATTTTGTTGATTTACAATAGTTATTTATCAATAAACCGCATATTTAGCAGCCACGACAGAAAAGGCAAAGAAAGGAGGTTGTCGATTTTTCTTAGTCGTTTCACAAATAGAGCGTATTTGAGCGAAAAGATTTGCACCGAAGAGGGATTTGAAGAATCCACTGACCTTGTGGTTGATTTTTTATTAAAGCGGAGAATCTTGAAGCCCAGTCTTATTGCGGATAATGCTCTTTAAGGTAAATGAGTTCACGCAGCAAATTAGCCGTACAGATTTGATGGTTCTCAACCTTCATCCCGAAGTAAGAGACCCAACAATCTGTGGATAAAATGGATTTGAGAAGCCCATTGGGAAAAACAGATTCAATGGCCGTTTTACCACGGGAAGCACGAACGGAATAATAACCTGAGTTAGCGATAAGAAAATACAAATAAAAAGGAGAGAATAGTTGTATTGGTATAAGCGTTTAGACCGCCCTGGTTAATTTATTGATTATAAACGTATAGAATCTTTAAGACCATTCTTTTTATGAGTAAATCAAAGATTCTCTCCATATTTGAGCGTCTATTGTACCTAAAGTGGTACTCATCCAGGTATCCTTGAAGCCTTTTTTTGCTACAATGGTGATGAATTCCTCTAAGCCAACCTTTGAGATTCATAATGTGGATATGTATATCTTGAAAGCTCTTTCCATTTTCAGATTTTACTTGTTGGAGATTGGGATAGTAGCTTTTTGCTAATGTATGTTTCAAAGAAAGGTTTGAATGAATTGGCAGAAGCATTGTCGATACATTGCGCATAAGCATGTCCAACTCCGTCTGGTACTATTTCCAAAACGACTATAACGAGCTTTTTGTCTCCTCTTCTTCGACCTCGTTTACCTTCTTCCTCTCCACCGATGTAGAATTAATCCACATGGACTAATCCGCTGATTGGATGAAGCTTACTGCTGGTCATAGTTTGTTGTATTTTCCATTTAAACACCCAGCAAGTTTTTTGGCGTAATTCAAATTCTTGAGATAATTCCAAAGTTGACATTCCTTTCTCCTTTGTACTTATCTTAAATGCGATATGAAAAGCCAGGAGCAATGGAAACATACATTTGTCAAACATAGTTCCCCCGATTCGGCGAAAGGTGTAACCGCAGTTAAGTAGTTTGGTGATAGCTCTGCTATCGGCATTACTAAAAGCCAGCCTCCAGGCTGGCAATGTATCGCTAAGTGAAAAAAAAAGAAGGCGGCTTCAGTCAATAAGATTGGAGCCGCTGCTATTTCAGCGGTGTGAATAAGTGTGATAACTCATGTAGTTTTGTTGTTTTTGAGTTCCGATCCGAAAACAACATCAGTAGGGTGATGGCATAGCCAGAGGGTTATGGAATTCTTTTACCTTAACAGTAAGGCCGGAGGCCTTGATTTTATGACGACGAAGGCAGAGCCATTCGCCGAACGGCGTGCTGGCAGAAGAAGGTAAATGCTATCCCGTATAGAAAATATTACAGACGTAAGTGACTGGATGACTTCAAGTCATCAAATCACTATTTCGCAAAAGCAACACAACCGTTTTACCCTCTGAGAGCATCTTCTGTATTCTTCTCGTTCCGGTTTGTTTCATCTTCCCCATTTAACCTGTCGCATTTACCTTTCCCGATTCTATTCCAATATCTGGCACCAGTGGATAACCGGAGGCCATATCTTCTTTTTCAGTCTTATCAGCATATATCCTCCATTCGAATCGTTTGTGGTTGGCTAAGGTGGAGTGCCTCCATTCTAAAATGGAACGCTTTCTTTTTTACTCTTCAAATGTGGCATTAATTGAACGGCTTCTTCAAGGTTTGCTTATAGGTTGATTATACCTTTCAATAAGATTTAATATAGATAGTCTTTTCCTTTACTCATATTTTCTCCATAGATATCCCATATAATTATATAATATAGGTTATCTATGGGATATCCATGAGATAACCTTAGAATTACCTATAATCAACCTATATTCAAGTATAGGGACAGGTATAGGAAAGGGGAGCGGTAGAATGTCTAAATTATTCCGATGAAACAGGGATGATAAATATCAGAATGTGTTCATACCATCGGTTTTGTGTCTAATCTTTATCGTGAGTCTGCGACTTAAAATCTCGGGACTACTGATATAAACGATGAAAACCGGACGATGGGGAATAACCAACCCAATTTAATCCTATTTTTGTATCTGATATCTATTCACGATAACATTCCAACATCAAATACACATTACTATGTCAGAAAAGAAATTCAGATTTGAAACCCTTCAGGTACATGCCGGATATCAGAAAGCGGATAAAACCACCAACTCCCGCGCAGTGCCCATTTACCAAACTACAGCTTATACCTTTAACAGTGCCAAGCATGGAGCGGATTTGTTTGAGCTGAACGAGTTCGGCAACATCTATACCCGATTGATGAACCCGACTACCGATGTGTTTGAGCAACGAATGGCGGCACTCGAAGGCGGTGTGGCTGCCCTGGCGGTGGCATCGGGTCACTCGGCGCAGTTTATTGCTTTGAATAATATCCTGACGGTGGGTGATAACTTCGTTTCTTCACCTTACTTATACGGTGGAACTTTTAACCAGTTTAAGGTCTCATTCAAACGGATGGGAATTGAAGCCCGTTTCGCCAAAAACGACTCCGCTGAAGAGATGGAGAAGCTGATTGACGAAAACACCAAAGCGCTTTATACCGAAAACATCGGAAATCCCTATTTCAACATACCCGATTTTGAGAAAGTGGTGGCGTTGGCCCGCAAATATGACCTGCCATTGATTGTAGATAACACCTTTGGTTGCGGCGGTTATCTTTCCCAACCGATAAAATGGGGGGCGAATATCGTGGTGGAGTCGGCTACCAAATGGATTGGCGGTCACGGGACCAGCATGGGCGGTATCATCGTGGATGGCGGCAACTACAACTGGGGCAATGGCAAATTCCCGCAATTCACCGAGCCGTCGGAAGGTTATCATGGATTGGTTTTCTGGGAAAGATTCGGCAACATTGCCTACATCATCCGTGCCCGTGTAGAGGGATTGCGTGATTTGGGTCCTGCTATCAGTCCGTTCAATTCCTTTATGTTGATTCAGGGACTGGAGACACTTTCCGTTCGTGTAAATAAGATTTGCGAAAATGCTATGGAGCTGGCCAAATGGCTGGAGCAGCACCCGAAAGTGAGTTCGGTCAGTTACCCCGGACTGGAAAGCCATCCGTACCACGATATGGCGAAGAAATACCTGACCAATGGTTTCGGTGCAGTGCTTTGTTTCCGCGTGAAAGGCGGTCTGGAAAATACAATCCGTGTAGTGGAAAGTCTCGACCTGATCAGCCATTTGGTGAATGTGGGCGATGTCCGCACCCTGATTACCCATCCGGCAAGCACAACCCATCAGCAGATGAGCGAAGAGGAACAGGCTGCTGCGGGTGTATTCCCCGATTTGCTTCGTCTGTCAGTCGGTTTGGAGCACATCGACGATATTAAGGACGACCTCGAACAGGCATTTGCCAAGCTGTAATATTTGATTTAATACCAAGGCGCTAAGACGCAAAGGTTCTCTCTTTTACATTGGGAAAAAACCTTGCGCTTTGGCGCCTTTGCGTTTATAAATCTTATATCTCATCCTAAATCCGTCACCTCTTTAGCTAAGTCGATTTAATTTCCTAATTTTGTCGGCTTTTCGATGTGATAAAGCAGAGACACAGATGACATTGATGCGACTGATTTTCACAGATAAATCAAACTATTAAACAACTGTAAACCCCACGCATGAAAGAGTTTATTAAGGTAATGCTCCGGCTGGTGCCGCCGTATAAAAAGTACTTGTTCCTCAATATTTTCAACAATATCCTTTCGGCTGTATTCAGTATCTTTTCTTTTGGATTGATTATTCCAATTCTGCAAATCCTGTTTGGAATCAATAAAAGCAAATATCATTTTGTCGCCTGGGACAGTGTCGGCTCGTTTAAAGACAAGTTTATCAACAACTTCTATTTCTATGTTACCGATATGATGCAAACACACGGTGGCGGATATGTATTGATGCTGCTTGGAGTACTGCTTATTTTCATGACTTTACTGAAAACCGGGACAGCCTATATGGCGCTATACAATATGATTCCGTTGCGTACTGGTGTGGTACGGGATATCCGGAATTCAATTTTTAGTCGAATCACCGGATTGCATATCGGTTTCTTTTCGAATGAGCGAAAAGGGGATATTATAGCCCGGATGAGTGGAGACGTCAATGAGGTGGAAAACTCGGTAATGAGCTCTATTGACATGGTGTTCAAAAACCCGGTTTACATTATCTTTTACCTGATTACTATGTTTTTAATTAGCTGGCAATTGACTTTGTTCGTATTTGCCCTGTTGCCGGTAAGCGGATACATCATGGGGCAGGTAGGGAAAAAGCTGAAGCGTAAATCGCTGGAAGGTCAGAACCAGTGGGGCGAACTGATGGCACAACTCGAAGAGACTCTTGGCGGATTGCGTATTATCAAAGCTTTCAATGCTGAAGAGAAAATTAAAATCCGTTTTGACCACCAGAATAATCTCTTCCGTAAAACGACGGTAAAAATCAACCGCCGACAGTCCATGGCTCACCCGATGAGTGAATTTCTGGGCACTATCACCATTGCGATTTTACTTTGGTTCGGAGGATTGCTGATTCTTAATCATTCCAGTAGCATTGATGCTGCTACCTTTATTTATTATCTGGTTATCTTTTATAGCATTATCAATCCGGCCAAAGATCTGTCAAAAGCAGCATATTCTATCCAGAAAGGGATGGCTTCGATGGAACGAATCGACAAGATCCTGAAGGCGGAAAATGAAATCAAAGATCCGGTACAACCGCTTGAGTTAAAAGAGTTTTCTGAAAAAATCGAGTTCAGAAACATGTACTTCAGATACAACAGCGAATGGGTCTTGAAGAATATCAATCTTGAGATTCCAAAAGGTAAATCAATCGCTTTGGTAGGTCAGTCCGGTTCAGGGAAATCGACCATGGTGGATTTGATTCCCCGTTTCTACGATGTTGTGGAGGGTGGCATTTACCTGGATGGAAATGATATCCGTCAATATCGTATCCATGACCTGCGAGCGCAGATGGGGAATGTGAATCAGGAGGCAATTCTGTTTAATGATTCCTTCTTCAATAACATTGCTTTCGGGGTGGAAAATGCAACTATGGAGCAAGTCATCGAGGCTGCGAAGATTGCCAATGCACACGAGTTTATCGTTTCCTCTGAGCAAGGTTACGAAACCAACATCGGTGACCGTGGCTGTAAGCTTTCGGGAGGCCAACGCCAACGCCTGAGTATTGCGCGTGCAATTCTGAAAAACCCACCAATCCTGATTTTGGACGAAGCAACATCAGCGCTGGATACCGAATCGGAACGTTTGGTGCAAGATGCGATCGAGAACCTGATGCGTAACCGTACTTCTATAGTGATTGCTCACCGTCTTTCCACGATTAAGAATGCCGATCTGATTTGTGTAATGCATGAAGGTGAAATCGTGGAGCGTGGCCGCCATGACGAGTTGATTGAACTGGATGGATACTACAAACGGTTGTGTGATATGCAGAGTTTCTGATAACATACGAATGTAGAGACGCGGCATGCCACGTCTTTACTAGAAAGA